>DASVUQ010000356.1:0-23053 GCA_036386975.1 Flavobacterium sp.
AACATTAGCCAGTTTATACAATTTTAAATTGAAATAAGGTTGCAATTTTGCCTTATAATTAAACGGATTAAAATGAAAAATATAACATTCATTTTGCTTTTAACAATGCAGCTAAATGCACTTTCCCAAACCAATTTAAAAGATATGAACCATTATTTAAAAGAAACAACAATTTTAAACTACTCTGATAGTACTATTCAATCATTAATTAGAAAGAAAGGCTGGTTAAATATGAATACCACTGAGCGTGTAAAATCAATTTATAACTTCGTTAGGGATGAGATTAAGTTTGGTTACAATTTATCTGACGATATTACCGCAAGTGAAACTCTAAAAGACGGTTATGGTCAATGCAACACAAAAGCAACATTATTAATGGCTCTTTTACGGGGTACAGGAATCCCTAACAGGATTCACGGTTTTACTATTAATAAAGCATTACAAAAAGGTGCGATTAGTGGAATTTGGTATCAACTTTCACCAAAAAATATTTTGCATAGTTGGGTTGAAGTTTATGTAAATAATAATTGGTATTTTCTTGAAGGTGTTATTCTCGATAAAGATTACTTGACTAAACTGCAAAAGAAGAATAAAGAATGTAAGACTACATTTTGTGGTTACGGAGCATATACCGACAATTTTGAGAATCCCCCAATTGAATGGAATTTAAATAATACTTACATTCAGGACAAGGGAATAAACCAGGACTTTGGGCTATTTGATACACCAGATGAGTTTTATGCTAAGCACCAACAGCAACTTGGAGCAATTAAGAAGTTTATTTTTCGTACTATTGTACGACAAAAAATGAACAGAAACGTTGAAAAAATAAGAAACGACAACTAGCGCAGGTTTCGAAATAGGATGGCTGATGCACTAAATTCAACTTTAGTTTATTTGATTGTTGTATCAATTCAACGTTTGTGCTTTGTGGATGCTAATTGTAAACAAAAAATTGTAATTGATTAATAATATAAAGCACTCGAATGTGTAATCTTAGTATAATAGTTACTTTTGCATTATGAAATTATGGAGTGTCATATTATCTTTCTACATCCTTTTGCTTACTAATTTTCCCTGTGGGGCATTTGAGGATTGCAAAAGTGCGGTAGAAGTTTCCAAGAATACTCCTTCAGAATCTTCTGATTTTGATAAGGAATGTTCCCCATTTTTTTCCTGTAGTACCTGTTCCGGATTTATATTTACGGTTTCTTTTTCGTTACTTCCACCATTTCCTGTAGTTGAAACCAGAGTAATATTTCTGCATTACGATCAACATATACTTTTTAAACATTCCAATAGTATCTGGCAACCACCAAAGGTAATTTCTTAATTATATCGTTTAAGATAAATACTTTATTTACATTTCTAATACTATTTACATGAAATTATATTTTATTTCATTGTTACTCTTTTTGGGTTCAATGAATATATTTAGCCAGAACACTTATAAAGCCGTAATAAAAGACAGTACGACCAAAGCACCTTTGATTGGCGTAAACGTTACAGTTGTAGGTGTATCACTTCAAGCGGTAACTAATGCTACCGGATATGTTCAGATTAATACTATTCCCGATGGTCCTCAGGTTATTGAATTTAAATATCCGGGGTATGAAACCCGTACCGATTCCCTTACCTTTCCATTATCGGTAGAGGAAGACCTGGAAGTGTTATTGATACCTGCCTCTGAGATTGCTGCCTCCGAAGAAATGGAAGAAGTCATTATTACTTCTACCCGTAGTTCCCGTACCATTCAGAATATTCCATCGAGAGTTGAATTTATTGCCGGTGAAGAATTGGAAGAAAAGGGCAATATGAAACCCGGGGATATCCGTATGCTATTAAGCGAGAGCACCGGTATCCAAACACAACAAACCTCAGCCACCTCAGCCAATGCCTCTATCCGGATACAGGGATTGGATGGCCGTTATACCCAGATACTAAAAGATGGTTTTCCATTATATTCGGGCGCATCCAGCGGTTTAGGGTTGCTTCAGACCCCTCCTTTAGATCTAAAACAAGTAGAAATTATTAAAGGTTCTGCATCAACATTGTACGGTGGCGGGGCGATAGCCGGTTTAGTCAACCTTATTTCAAAAACGCCGACAGAAGAAAGAGAGCTACGGTTCCACCTCAACGGTACATCGGCATTGGGATTGGATATTAATGGTTTCTACGGGCACCGGTTAAGTAAAAGAATAGGATTGACCATCTTTGCTTCCCGGAACAGTAATGCCCCTTATGATCCAGCCGATATTGGTTTAACCGCTATTCCGAAATTCGAACGCTATAACTTTAATCCTAAATTATACGTTTATATGAATGACAGGACGAAATTTGATTTTGGTATCAACACTGCATTTGAAAACCGCATCGGGGGCGATATCAATTTTATCAAAAGTAATAACAATGCTATAGAAGGTTTTTTTGAGAGAAATAAAACCCAGCGGATAAGTTCCCAGTTTTCTTTTAGCCATATCATCAATGACAAAAGCCAGATAAATGTCCGTAATAGTTACAATTACTTTAACAGGAACATTACCATCCCGGATTATCGTTTTGATGGCCTTCAGAACAGCACTTTTACAGAAGCAAATTACTCTTATAACGGCGAAAAATCAGAATGGGTTATCGGAGCAAATACCCTGACTGATGATTTTAGAGAAAAACCTACAGCAACACCAATACTTAGGAATTACAGTCAGACTACGATTGGTGCATTTATTCAGAACACCATAAAGGCAAATCATTGGTTAGCTATTGAAACCGGTTTAAGAGGTGATTATATTTTTGATTATGGCTTTGCTCTCCTTCCCCGTATTTCCACTTTATTTAAAATTACCAATAAATTATCTTCCCGGATTGGCGGTGGTTTAGGATATAAAACACCAACGATTTTTACTGAAGAAAGCGAACGGATACAATATAAAGGAGTAGCACCTATTAACTCAAGTGATAATAAGTTAGAGAAAAGCTACGGGGCCAATATGGATGTAAACTATAAAACGTCTATTGGACAGGTAAGTTTCTCCTTAAACCATTTATTCTTTTATACGTACCTCAATAACCCGTTGACTTTGACACCGGGAATAGGTGGTTCCTATACACTTCAAAATAGTGTAGGGCATATAGACACCAAAGGAACGGAAACCAATTTAAAACTAGGATACGAAGATTTTAAGCTTTTTCTTGGATATACCTATACAGATGCGCTATTGCATGTAAGTAACTCGAAAACGCAGAATCCTTTGACTCCAAAGCACCGGATTAATTCCGTATTGATGTATGAAGTAGAAGATAAATGGAAAATTGGCTTGGAAGGATATTATTTTAGTGAGCAAAGGTTAACTAACGGGGCAACAGGAAGAGGGTATTGGACTACGGGTTTTATGGCTGAAAGATTATGGGAAAGGTTTTCTATCTATATCAATTTCGAAAACTTTACAGATACAAGGCAAACTAAGTTTGAGAGTATTTATACCGGAAGTATTACCAATCCTGTTTTTAAAGACATATACGCCCCATTAGATGGTTTTGTGATAAATGGAGGTATAAAAATAAAGCTTTAATTAAAGGCTAAAAAGTATGTTTAGAGGTCAAAACTTCATTAGCATTTAAATATCAATTAGTAAATAAAAAAGCCTTTCAATTGTCTGAAAGGCTTTTTTTGGTATAATTAGATTATTGTGGTGAAGGATGTAACAATAAACTGCTATTTATAACTTAACAAAATATCTTACATGTAAGATAATCCTTCTGGTATATTTTATTTTTCCGCATATTCGGCTGCTATTTTACCCGAAATCAATCCAGCAACTGTACCAAGTCCAAGCCAGGTATTGTCACCTGTGAGCCAAAAGTCTATTTCTCCAATGTCTTGTGGGATAGCATTAAAATTTGAATTTTCTAAATTTTGCTTAAATCCACCGACACTTCCATTTGTCCTGCTTGTATACTTTTGGTAAGTCAGCGGCGTGCCCACTTCATAAATTACTGGATTCTGCCCTAAATTTGGATAGACTTTTCTTGCACATTCAATAAGATACTGCCCTATATTTTGTTTTTTAGTTTGATATTCTGTCTCAGATAAATTTTGCCATTCTTTAAGTTCACAATGTGTTGAAATCATAACAGAACGAAAACCTATAGGGGCTGAAATGTTATCATTCTTAGCTGAAATGGAAATAAACATGTTGTTTCCATTTCCTAATTTAGTTTTATAGTCAAGTAGTATCTGATGATGAGTTAATCTTTGATTAGAAACTTCGAATTCAGGAACACCTAAAAAAACAACTATCGCACTTCCTTGGTATTTTTCATTTTTAGTTATATAGCTTTGCAATTTACTTTTTATTGAATTGGGACTAATATTGAATGTCAAGTCTATTGGTAATGAACAAACTATTTTATTTGACTTGAACACTCCTTTTGTTGAAGTAATAATCCAACTCTTACTTTCTTTTCTGAAATCACTAACTTTATTTCCCTTTTTTATAGTTCCACCAATTTCTAAATAATGGTCTGATAGGTAATCCCAAAAAGATTTCATTCCTCCATTGGCTCTCATAAGCCCTGCACCTCTTATAGTTGTTCCTAGTGCCGAATTAATAAAGGGAGCTTTGTCTATGCTACTATGAACGGTATCTTCTATTAGCATTGAGAGTAATCCGACAAGGGGTTTTTCATTCTCCAGCTTATATTTTTTCAATATATCAAGCATTGTCGAATTAATGTACTTTGCTAAAAATATATTTTGTAATCCTATTTTTTTAATAGCGTTTAGCAAGTCTTTTATATTATGAACAGGCAACTTAATACCTTCTCTACTTGCTTTCCAAAATACATTTGTTACTTTGTCCATAAGTTTCCAAAATCTAATATGATTTTGGGTAGAACCTAATTTTTCCAAGCGTTCTTTATGCCAGTTATCAACATCCCTAAAAAGTATAACTTGCCTATCTGGTAACCAAGCGATATATTCAATATATTCTCCCTCTGGAATTTTTAAATTAATGTCGTTAAAAAAATTACCTCCAACACCACCATCTACAAAGTCTACCAAAGTTGTAGCACCTACATCAAATGAAAATCTTTTTTTTGAAAAAAAACCTGCACAGCCTCCTAATTGCCCGTGAGCTTCAAAAACGACTGTTCTAAATCCTTTATTTTGTAATCTTAATGCAGCTGAAAATCCCGAAATTCCACCTCCAAAAATAGCTATGTCGTACTCTTCAATCATTTATATAGTGGTTTTCCGTTTTTAAAATATTGTTCAACTCATAGTTAGTATAGTAGGTACTATATTTTTGTCATTTCACGCCCATTTTAATTGTTTTTTAATTAATAAATTGTCCATGACACACTATTATATTCTAACTAAGAAATATCTATTATACAATCAAAAATATAACCTTTCTTTAATTGTCAGCGTTTTAAATATTGGCTTTTTCAGAATTACATTTGAAAAACACTGAAAATCTACCTGTATATCTACCTTTGTTAAATACGGAATAAGATCCTTCCAAGCTCTAAATGAACAAATTAATTCATTCTCATCCCTTAATTCTAAAACTTTAAGATTTTATCATTTTAGTATTGTGTAAAACCAATTCAATGAATCATTCATTAATTAATCGTATCTTACCTAATGATTCGCAAAGTTCAATATTTTTTATTGTTCCACTTTTTCTTCTGATGTCAGAATTGAAGTCAACAGCTATAAAATGAGTACATTTCATTATTATTGCTTTATCCCGATGCTCATCATTTTCAAAACCACCGAAAATTCGCCAGTTACTGACTTCAGTTTTGTATTTATCAGGAAAGTATATTGGCTTATCACCAATATGATAAATACAAACATTTTTTGAGTAACATTTAAGCAATTCCATAGCTAGAGTATCAACTCCTTTAAAATCACATAAAGAAAAAATTACGTCATCTCTATTCATAAACGGAGTAATTACTTCTTCGTAGTATTTCTTAAAATCAAAAAAACTAATATTGCCGTTTTCAAATATATAGATATTCATAATTGTTTTTATAATGACAGTTAAATTTTGATGGGTGGAATTTTTAGTAAAATTAAAAACCCTAAATACTTAATTAAAAAAGCATTTAGGGTTTTAATGAGTGGTCCCACTTGGAATCGAACCAAGCACCTACTGATTATGAGTCAGTTGCTCTAACCGAATGAGCTATAGGACCGGTATTGAGGATGCAATATTACTACTATTTTTGGTGCATTGCAAATATTTTTTTGTTTGATGGTAAGATAATTTAGGTTGTAAATCCCCTGCACCTATAACCTATTGATTTTGTAGCAGATGTCGGAGTAGGCAACAGCGATAACATTACTTTATCTCCTGGCACAGTTCGATTAATACGCCATTGGTTGATTTTGGGTGCAGGAAAGCAACCAGTTTATTATCGGCCCCTTTTTTAGGGGTTTCGTTCAGGACAACAAACCCTTCGGAAGTGAGCCGCGCTATTTCGGTAACAATATCTTCAACATCAAAGGCAATGTGGTGTATGCCTTCGCCTTTTTTCTCAAGGAATTTGGCAATGGGGCTGTCCGGATTAGTCGCCTCGAGTAATTCGATTTTATTAGGCCCATTCCTAAAGAAGGACGTGTTTACGCCTTCGGACGCTACGGTTTCGGTTTTATAAGGTGGTGCACCGAAGAGTTTTTCGAATACGGAATTGGATGCCTGCAGGTCTTTTACGGCAATGCCTATATGTTCTATTTTTCTCATTGTAATGGAATTATGAAAATTACATTTCTTTGTTAGCCCCGGTAGTAGCGGCGTCCTTTTATGGCTTTAGCCTAAAAGACACAGAGGATGACGGGACAACAGGGGCTGCAAATTACCATAATTTGTGCTCAAAATAACAGCGCAGCAATAAAAAAATTTGCATAAAGCAAACTTTATGGCTTTGCAACTTAAAAATTGTATTTTTGCATTATGGAAACGAACAGACAGAAGAAAATAGGGGGGGTGATCCAGAAAGACCTGGTGGATATCCTGCAGGGTGAAGTAAGGAAAAATGGGATTCCTAATTTAATAATATCGGTATCTAAAGTGAGCGTAACGACAGATTTGTCTGTGGCCACGGTGTATTTAAGTATTTTTCCTCAGGATAAAGCGGCAGAAACGCTGGAGGCGATTAGGTCCAATGCGGTTTTGATTAAGCATGATTTGTCACAACGCGTACGCCTGCAATTGCGTAAAGTGCCTAATTTGACTTTTTTTATTGATGATTCGCTGGATTATATTGAGAAGATTGATAATGCTTTATCATCAAAAGAAAACCCGATAGAGAACCGGGATTTGTTGGAACGCAGAAGGAAATCATAATTTGGGTTTTTCACTTTACATAGCGAAACGGTATTTAAGGAGTGCCAGTAAGAACAATGCGATCAATATCATTAATGGTATTGCGTCATTGGGAATTATTGTCGGTGCTGCGGCATTATTTATAGTTCTATCTGTTTTTAGCGGTTTAGTAGATTTTAGCCTTTCGTTTTCTAATTCTGTTGATCCGGATTTAAAGGCCTCAAGCATTTTAGGAAAATCTTTTTTTATTTCTACAGCTCAGGAGCAACAGGTAAAGCAATTGGAAGGAGTGGCTTTTTTTAGTAAAGTGGTAGAAGAACGTGTGCTTTTTACCTTTAACGGAAAGGAGCAGGTTACTTTTATAAAAGGGGTCGACAGTATGTTTACCAAAGTGAGTACGGCAAAGGAGACGCTGTTCCAGGGGCAATGGCTGGCGCCGAATACAACCCAGGTGGTAATAGGATACGGGATTCATAACAAACTTTCTATAGGATTGTTTGATGTGAATAACCCGCTGGAAGCTTTTGCACCAAAACCAGGGAAAGGGGCTATAGATAATAATGCCTTTAGGAATGCCGTGCTGGACCCGATTGGGATTTATGCGATTAGCGAAGAACTGGATTCGAAATATGTTTTTGCAGATTTAGGCGTGGCGCAGGATTTATTGGGAATGGAACCGAACCAGATCTCCAGCCTGGAACTGAAACTAAAATCGGATGTCGATGAGCAGCAGGTTATAAAGGGACTGGAAGCGATATTTAAAAACAAAATTAAGGTTAAAAACAGGGCGCAACTCAATGATGCTTTGTACAGGATGCTAAATACGGAAAATCTTGCTGTGTACCTCATTTTTACACTTGTTATTATCATTGCGCTTTTTAATCTTATAGGTGCACTTATCATGATGATTTTGGATAAGAAAGGCAATCTTAAAACGCTTTATAACCTGGGTGCTGAGGTTAAAGATTTACAAAAGATCTTTTTGTTTCAGGGGGTGTTATTATGTTTTACTGGTGGTATTATCGGACTTATTATAGGAGTAGTTGTTGTAGTGCTTCAGCAACAGTTCCATCTAATTATGATTACGGAAATACTGGCCTATCCGGTACAGTTTAACCTGAAAAACATACTCATTGTTTTCGCTACTATTATGTGTTTGGGATATGTTGCCTCACTGATTGCCTCCAGCCGCGTCAGTAAAAAGCTATTAGATTAGGATGTAATCAAAAAAAAACGGATAACCCAATTAGGAATCCGTCTTCTAACTTAAGTAATCTAAAATTTATTTTTCTAAAGCGTATCTCCTGCTTACTTCTGTCCAGTTAATAACATTAAAAAATGCTTCAATATAATCGGGCCTTCTGTTTTGATAGTTCAGGTAATAAGCATGTTCCCAAACATCCATTCCCAGGATTGGCGTTCCGCCGCAACCTGTTTCAGGCATTAAAGGATTGTCCTGGTTGGGTGTGCCGCAAACTTCGAGTTTTCCTCCTTTATGTACGCAAAGCCAAGCCCATCCCGAACCAAATTGTGTAGCTCCTGCTTTTGCAAATTTAGCTTTGAATTCTTCAAAAGTACCAAAATCTTTTTCAATAGCATTTAGCAAATCCCCGGAAGGTAATCCGCCGCCATTAGGAGACATAATAGTCCAGAACAAGTTGTGATTATAAAAACCACCACCGTTATTGCGGACAGCAGCATTTTTTTTATCCAGATTAATCAGGATATTTTCAATTGTGAGTCCGTCTAAATCTGTTCCCTGGATTGCAGCATTCAAATTCGTAGTGTAAGCATTATGATGTTTGGTATGGTGTATTTCCATAGTGCGCGCATCAATATGTGGTTCTAATGCGTCATAAGCATAAGGTAACTTTGGTAATTCAAAAGCCATAATAATGTTGTTTTTATGATTATAATATAATATTCAAATTTAATCATTTAACTTTGGAATTGAAATGCAATTCTGTTATAATTTGTTAAAAATTTAAATTTATAGGCTATCCATTCCACTTTTACTTCCGTTTTATACTAAAAAATATTATCATATATGAAAATAAACTGGCAACCGGAGCATTTATATACTATATTAGTGACACTCGTCCCATTGCAGGTTTCCCATTTTGATGCCCTTTTTGAGGTAGCTTCAGACCCTCTGATCTGGGAACAGCATCCTAATAAAAACCGTTATAAAAAAGAAGACTTTCAGGTTTATTTTGATGGTGCCATAGAATCACAAGGCGCATTTGTAGTACTGGATTCTAATACCAAAGCCCCTATTGGTTCAAGCCGGTTTTATGAATGGGACCCTGTAAAAAAGTCGGTTGCTATCGGGTATACTTTTCTTTCCCGTAACTATTGGGGGCAATCCTATAATAAATCGATGAAAACCTTAATGCTGGATTATGCGTTTACTATTGCAGATAATGTCGTTTTCCATATTGGTGCACAAAATATACGCTCTCAGAAAGCTATGGAAAAGTTGGGCCCTAAAAAAATAGCAGAAGAAGAAATCGAATATTTTGGTGAAGGCTTTAAATTAAATTGTATTTACAGCATTTCGAAACAGGAATGGAATAACATTCAAAACCAGGTCCAGTGATGCAAAGCCCCTCATTTTCCATATATGATGCATCGGCAGGTTCAGGGAAAACCTATGCTTTGGTCAAAGAATACCTGAAAATTATTCTTATGGCCCATAAAAATGATGCCTACCGGAATATCCTGGCCATTACATTTACCAATAAAGCGGTCCATGAAATGAAAAGCCGTATTGTAGGAAGCCTCTCTGAGTTTGCTAAAGACGAACCTAGTTTAAAGGCACAGGAATTAATGCAGGACCTTTCTGTTGAAACGGGGATTTCTATTATCCATATTAAAAATAAGTCACAACAAATCATCAAGCATATTATTCATAATTATGCCGCCTTTGATATTTCGACAATAGACAAATTTACACATAAGGTCATTCGTGCTTTTGCTCATGACCTGAATTTACCGGTTACTTTTGAAGTCACGTTGGATACAGAAAACCTGTTAACAGAAGCGGTTGATGCATTAATCGCGCAGGCTGGAGAAGACGAAACCCTTACCAGGCTGTTGGTTGATTTTACAATGGAAAAAACTGACGATGACAAGTCATGGGATATTTCACGGGAAATATTACAGGTAGGCAGGTTAATTTTAAATGAAAACAACAGGGAAGAAATTACTCATTTCCATGATAAATCGATTACGGAGTTTGTTACCATCAAACATAAATTATCAGCTACCTGCAAGGCTATTGATAAAGAAAATACAGATTTGGCTATTGATGCTTTTAACCTGATTGAAAAAAGCGGGATTGATATAAAATCATTTTCTGCCGGTCATTTCCCAAATCATATTATCAGCATCCAGGAAGGAAGGTTTAGCCGTAAGAATAAAACATACCATGAACCGGAACATATAAAAATCAATAAAACCGCAAAGGATGTTGCTATAATTGAAAATATTATCCCGGAATTACTACAGATTTTAGCGGCTATTTATAAAAATTTTGAAAAACGGGATTTTTACCAGGCATTTTTAAAAAATATCACACCGCTCTCTTTGCTCAATACCGTGAGTAACGAATTAGCAAAAATACAAAGTGATCAGAATGTATTATCTATTGCCGAATTTAATGCTATTATTCATCGCGAAATACAAAACCAGCCGGCACCTTTTATTTATGAACGCCTGGGCGAGCGCTACCGCCACTTTTTTATTGATGAGTTTCAGGATACTTCCGAAATGCAATGGCAAAACCTGATCCCGCTTATTGCTAACGCACTTTCGGGTCAGGATGACTCCGGCCAGAAAGGGACACTAATGATCGTAGGTGACCCCAAACAATCTATTTACAGATGGCGCGGTGGAAAAGCAGAACAATTTATTGCATTAAGCAAAGACCATAATCCATTTACCAATCAGGATAAACAACTCGAACATTTAGATAAAAATTACCGTAGTTATTCACAAATTATTGATTTTAATAATGACTTTTTCCAATTGATTTCAGACGAATTTCTGAATGAAGATTATAAAGATTTATACCTTAATCATAGCCGGCAGAAAATCAATGACAAAACGGGTGGTTATGTCAATATTTCTTTTTTATCACCAACAGAGAAACCAGAATTTTTGGAAGAGGATGAAAATATGCCCGATAAAACGGAACGTTATGTTCAGGCAACATTAGATACCATTCAGAAAGTAATTCAACAAGGTTTTGAATATAAAGATATTGCCGTTTTGACCAGAAAACGGGACCAGGGCACAGCTGTTGCCAACTACCTTACGGCACAAAATATACCGCTTTTATCATCAGAAACATTAATGATAGCTCATGCTACTGAAGTAAAGCTTATTATTAATTTGCTCCGTTATTTAAAGAACAATGCTGATTTAGAATCAAAAGCCCATTTCTTGCACTACCTGGCACAAAACAACCAGGACCAGTTGCCGGTCCATGATTTTATTGCTCAGGGAATGGCGTTACGAGAAGAGAGGGGATTCGAAAATTGGCTTATTACCTTCAATGTAGCATTGTCTTTTGAGGATATCAGAAAAAAATCCTTGTACGAAGCCGTAGAAATTATTATTTCTAAATTCCTGAACCCTAAGAATAGTAATGCTTACGTGCAGTATTTTTTAGATATTGTTTTAGAACGGGATATTCGTAATCATGCAGGTATTTCGGATTTTCTGTATTATTGGGACAAAAATTCAGAGAAATTCAGCATTCCATCACCCGAAGGCAGTAATGCAGTTAAAATCATGACAATTCACAAGGCAAAAGGATTAGAGTTTCCGGTTGTTATTATGCCTTTTGCCGAAGAAGATTATACAAGAAAACCAAAAGATAAATTGTGGTTAGAAGCAGATACGGACACATTGGGTTTGCCTAAAGTGCTTATAGACAATTCCAGTGCTGTAGAAGGTTTTGGAACTGAAGCCGCAACAGTATACAACCAGAAGAAACAGGAAGAATTACTGGATAATGTTAATGTTTTATACGTGGCTTTAACACGGGCCGAAGAACAATTGTATATTATCTCACAATTAATCCAATCCAGGAAGGGTGGTGTTTATCCCGATAATATGGCCTCTTTTTTTATAAAATACCTTGGTAAGACAGGACATTTTAATGATGGAAAACTAGAATATGATTTTGGTCAGCCTAAAAAATTATCGCAGCAAGCGAAACATATTGATACATCGGAAACCATTCCTTTAGTTGCAGCAATTTTAAACCCTAAAAATATCAGAATAGCACAACGCGAAGCTTTACTATGGGGCACCTATCAGCAGGAAGCTATAACTTACGGAAATACTATTCATGAAATCCTGGCTTTTGTAAAAACAAAAAATGATATTGATCTGGCGATTATAAAAGCTATAGAAGAGGGACTCATTACCATACACCAGCAAGAAAATGTGCTAAAAACCATTACTGCAATTGTAAACCATCCGGAGCTTGATCCCTATTTTGCTAAAGAAAACCGCGTGTTAAACGAGCAGATTATTATACAACAGCAAGGTAGAATCGTAAAACCCGACCGCATGGTCATCACGCCTAGTAAAGAAGTATATCTTTTAGATTATAAAACAGGGTTACATCAGGCCAAGTATCAGCTACAATTACAAAATTATCAGGAGGCTATTGAAAAAATGGGCTATAACGTCAAGAAAAAGACATTGGTTTATATTAGAGAAGCAATCAATGTAGTAAATTTGTAGCGTTTTTTAGCAATTAATATAAATCATATTTCACATTATACTATGTACGGAAAAATTAAAGAACATCTTCAAAATGAGTTACAAACCATTGAAGATAACGGAATATTTAAAAAAGAACGGATTATTACTTCGCCACAGGGAGCCGAGATCACCGTAAATGGCGCTACAGTACTTAATTTCTGTGCCAATAATTATTTAGGGCTATCTTCACACCCTGAAGTAGTCCAGGCTGCAAAAGATACCCTTGACACACACGGCTTCGGAATGTCTTCAGTACGTTTTATATGTGGTACACAAGACATACACAAAACACTGGAACAAAAAATTGCTGATTTTTACGGAACAGAGGACACGATCTTATATGCTGCGGCATTTGATGCTAACGGAGGTGTTTTTGAACCCTTATTAACCGAACAGGATTGTATTATTTCCGACAGCTTAAACCATGCTTCTATTATTGATGGTGTCCGTTTGTGTAAGGCGGCACGTTATCGTTATGAAAATTCCAATATGGAAGATTTAGAACAGCAACTAATTAAAGCAACGGAAGCAGGGACACGTTTCAAACTTATTGTTACCGATGGGGTTTTCTCTATGGACGGAGTTGTGGCGCCATTAGATAAAATCTGTGATCTTGCTGATAAGTACGATGCGCTGGTCATGGTAGATGAGTGCCATGCAGCAGGGTTTATTGGCGCAACAGGTAAAGGTACGCTGGAAGCAAAAGGAGTAATGGGAAGAGTAGATATCATTACCGGAACATTAGGGAAAGCCTTAGGCGGGGCTATGGGAGGTTATACCACAGCAAAAAAGGAAATAATAGAAATACTGCGCCAGCGGTCCAGGCCTTATTTGTTTTCCAACTCCCTTGCACCTGCAATAGTAGGGGCATCTATTAAGGTTTTTGAATTATTAGAAAAAGATACCAGCCTGAGAGATAAATTAGAGTGGAACACCAACTATTTTAAGCAAGGCATGAAAAAAGCAGGATTTGATATTATAGACGGAGATTCGGCAATAGTACCGGTAATGTTATATGATGCTAAGCTATCTCAGGTTATGGCAGATGAGTTATTAAAAAAAGGTATTTATGTTATAGGCTTCTTTTTCCCAGTAGTACCAAGAGATAAAGCAAGAATAAGGGTACAGTTATCTGCGGCACATTCACAACAACATTTAGACACAGCCATTGAAGCTTTTACCCTTGTCGGCAGGGCCCTTAAGGTTATATAATTTCGACAATTCTTTATAAAATTTTAATTTTTTGATAAAATTAAGTGTTTTTTTTAACATTACGCTTTGTAATTAATTAATAACATGCTACTTTTGCGCAATAACTTATGTAACAAAAAATAAACAAGTATGAAAAATCTAAACAAAATTTTTGCTGCTGCCTTGTTGCTTTTTGGGTTAAATTCCCAGGCACAAGACAGTGACAACCCATGGGCCATTACCTTTGGAGCTAATGCGGTTGATACAAGGACCAGCGCAGGAGGAACTGCTAGCAGTTTCTTTGAAAAACACTTTTCTCAACCTTTTGATGTTAAACAAAACTGGAACATTTTACCTTCGGTTTCTTATTTAAACATAAGCAGGCATATTGCTAGCGGATTTGTCTTTGGAGTATCCGGAACCGTTAATAAAATTGACAAATTGGTTACTTTCAATCCATCAAATCCAAACAGTGATGCGAGAGGAATGATAGTTACTAATCCTGGAGATTTGAATTATTACGCTGTAGATGGTGTTATCAAATATAGCTTTATGCAAGCTTTAAAATCTAAAGTAATTGATCCTTCGTTACACGTAGGTGGTGGTTACACCTGGTTTGGTGATAATGCTGCAGGTACTTTCAATACAGGAGCTGGTTTAACATTATGGTTTACTAAAAACGTAGGTCTAGCTTTGCAATCTTCTTACAAAAAAGCATTTGGAGATAATGGTGTTCGTTCAGTTTTCCAACATACAGCCGGTCTAAGCTTTAGATTTGGTGGTAAAGATACAGACGGTGATGGTATCTATGATAGAGATGATGCTTGTCCGGATGTTGCAGGTCCTAAAGAATTCAACGGATGTCCTGATACAGATGGTGACGGTATTATCGACAAAGATGATGCTTGTCCAGATGTAAAAGGTATTGCTGCATTCCAAGGTTGTCCTGATACAGATGGTGATGGTATTGCTGATAAAGATGATGCTTGTCCAGATGTTGCCGGTCTTAAAGAATTACAAGGTTGTCCAGATTCTGATGGCGACGGTGTTACTGATAAATCTGATAAATGTCCAACTGTAAGAGGTCCTAGAGAAAATGGTGGATGTCCATGGCCAGATACTGACGGAGATGGAGTATTAGACAAAGACGACAGATGTCCAAGTGTTAAAGGTACAGCAGCTAATTATGGTTGTCCTGAAATTACTGATGTAGAAGTGAAAAGATTAAATGCTTACGCTAAAACGATCTTGTTTAACAGTGGAAAAGCAACTTTCAAAGAAGAAACATATCCTGTTTTACAATCGATTGCTTCTATCTTAAAAGAGTTCCCAGGTTCTAGATTTAGTATCGAAGGTCACACAGACAGCGATGGTTCAAATATATTAAACCAGGCTTTATCTGAAAACAGAGCTGCTGCAGTTAGAAACTATTTAATTGAAAATGGTATCGAACAAGAGCGACTTACTTCTACTGGATTTGGAGAAACCAAACCAATTGATAGTAATAAAACTAAAAAAGGAAAAGCAAATAACAGAAGAGTAGAAGTAACATTAGTAAAATAATTTTATTTCAAAATATAATGAAGAACGCCCCGATTTATCGGGGCGTTTTTTTATTTTTATACCATGACGGAGACTACTTTTTTAGATAAAATTGCTAAAGTTGTAATAGGGGATGATGCAGGAGAATTATTAGATACTATAATAATCCTTCCTAATAAGCGGGCTAAAATATTTCTTATTGAAGCATTAAAAAATAATGTAAGCACTAATATTCTTGCCCCTGAAATAGTAACCATTGAAGATTTTATACAACACATTGCCGGAATCCGTGCCATTGACCCCATAGAATTATTATTTGAATTTCATGAAGTTTATTTATCCGTTACCGAAAAATCCAGTCAACAATCCTTTGAATTGTTTGCTAACTGGGCTAAAACATTAATACAGGATTTTAATGAAATAGACCGTTACCTATTAGACCCCACACATGTTTTATCTTACTTAAAAGATATTGAAGATATTAAAAAGTGGGGAATTGAAGTTGAAAATGCCACTCCCTTACTTGAAAAGTATATTGATCTCTGGAAATTACTCCCTCATTATTATAAAACCTTATATGATCATTTGCTACATAAAGGAGTTGGTTATCAAGGGTTAATTTATAGAGAAGCAGTCAATAACCTGAATCATTTTTCTGCTTCTGTTAGTACTAAAAAATTTCTTTTTGCCGGTTTCAATGCACTAAATACTGCTGAAGAACGGATTGTCCAACATCTTTTAGCTATGGGCCAGGCCAGGATATTTTGGGATGCAGATAAAGTATTTTTAGATGATCCTTATCATGATGCCAGTTTATTTATCCGCCGGTTTAAAGACAAGTGGAAATATTATAAATCAAATCCCTTTGAATGGATTGTCGATGATTTTTCCAAGACAAAAAATATTAAAGTTATAGGTACCCCTAAAACGATAGGACAGGCCAAAATAGTAGGAAGTATTATAGAAAATACTATTCTTAATAATCCCGGTTCATCTTTAGACAGAGTAGCTATTGTACTTGGAGAAGGAAACCTGCTTATCCCGCTTTTATACGCTTTGCCATCAGGTGTAGGTAACCTAAATATCACTATGGGTTATTCCGGTAAGAACAATCCGGCGCAGATCCTGATTGCAAAATTATTTAAAATGCATACCAATGCGTTATCCAGAAATCCCAAAGCCTATGTATTCTATTATAAAGATGTGCTGGATATATTAACACATCCTCTGGTGGAGCCCTATGCCCAAACTAATGCATTAGTAAATAATATCAACCAGAACAATTACACATTTGTCAGTTATCAGAAGCTGAAAGAACTGCATCCCGGTGGTTCAGAGTTATTCTTATTATTATTCCGAAAATGGGAAAACGGGTCTATGGCTGTTCTGGAAACTATTTCGCATCTACTGCAAATGATAAAAGGCAACCTGAGCAATGATAATGAGGAAGAAAAAATAACTAAGGCGTTTGTTTTTGCTGTTTTTAAAGTTATTAATAAACTTACCAATTATTATTCACAACATGAATATATCGATAAGATTGAAACACTGTATGCTATTTATAAACAGGTAATCGACCTGGCTGAGGTTTATTTTGAAGGAGAACCACTTCATGGCCTTCAGATTATGGGAGTTTTAGAAAGTCGCGTACTGGATTTTGATACCGTAATTGTTACCTCTATGAATGAAGGAAAGTTCCCTGCGGGTAAATCACAAAATTCTTTTATTCCGTATGATGTAAAACGGGAGTTGGGATTACCGACATTTAAAGAAAAAGATGCCATTTATACGTATCATTTTTATCATTTATTACAACGCGCCAAGAATATCTATTTGCTTTATAATACGGAAAGTGAAGGTTTGGATGCTGGCGAAAAAAGCCGTTTTATCACGCAGCTGGAAGTGGAAAAGCAAAAAAACCATACACTAACGCATGAGATTTATAATGCTGCTTTGCCGGAAACCGCTTACCAGCCTATGGTTGTCCCTAAATCAGAAAGTGTGATGGCCCGGTTACAGGAAATCGCAGATAAAGGATTTTCTCCGTCGGCACTGACCAATTATATCCGTAATCCCATACAATTTTATTTCCAGAAGGTTCTACGTATTGGTGAAGTCGAAGAAGTCGAAGAGAATATTGCCTTAAATACATTAGGGACTATTATTCACGAGACTTTAAAATCATTATATGAACCTCTTATAGGAAAATTTATCTCAGAAAATGATATATCTACTTGTTTTAAACAAATTGATGCTGAGGTTTTAAAACAATTTAAACTGGTTTATAAAGAAGGCGAAATCAAGAAAGGGAAAAATTTATTGGCTTTTGAAGTGGCCAAACGTAATATAGCTAATTTCCTGAAAGTGGAACTGGAAAGTATTAAGAATGGTGATGTAATTAAAATCATAGCGCTGGAACAAACTTTTGAAAGGCAACTGTATCATCCTGGTTTGCCTTTTCCGGTATTGATAAAAGGCAATGTAGACCGGATTGAAGAGCGCAACGGAATTATCAGGATTATCGATTATAAAACAGGCAAAGTAGAAAAAACAAGCCTTACATTATCCTCGTGGAGAGGCGTAACAACAGACATCAAAAACGATAAAATTATCCAGGTTTTAGCGTATGCTTATATGTACGAACAGATTGCCAATGGTAAACCAATGGAAGTGGGGATTATTTCTTTTAAAAACTTAAAATCCGGTTTTCTACCTTTTATTTTTAAACAGGAAAAAACAGAATATACTATTATTACCAAAGAATTATTGTTGGGTTATACAGAGCAAATCGTGTTATTGCTCAATGAAATTTTAGACTCCGACATTCCTTTTGAGGAAAAAGTATAGTTATATTTTTTTCAAAAAATCCAGTATTACTTCCAATAATTCATCGCTGTTTTCAATAGGACTCATGTGGCCATCAGGAAGAGTGATTAATGTTACTGATGTACCTTTTACCTGTTCCATATTTTCCTCGTAATTTAATACGGGATCTTTTTTTCCGAGGACCAGCATTTTAGGATAGGTGCCATTGTGCAGCAAGGCTTCACGGTCTTTACGTATTTTCATTCCTTCTAATGAAGCTATAATGCCCTGGATAGGAGTTTGTAAAGCCAGGACTTTTACTTTTTCAATATCTTCTTTAAGTCTGTCCCTGTTGTCTTCGCTAAACAGGTTGGCTATTGACAGTGATACAAAATTAGTATGCGATTGCTTTACCGCTTTTATGGCTCGATCCCGGTTCTGCCTGCGTTCTTCGTTATCCGGTTTTGAAGTAGAGTTGAGCAAAATCAGCCCCTTTGTTTTTTCAGGATATAATTCGGCGAAAGCCAAAGCTACATAACCCCCCATGGAATGTCCCGCCAATATTGCTTTTCTGATTTTTAATATTGATAAGACTTCGTTGACTACATCGGCATTGTCTTCCATAGTATGAATATATCCCAGACATCCTGATCCGCCGTGGCCTAATAAATCAATGCTGATGACACGGTACTTTTTTATTAGTTCCGCAATATAAGTGTCCCACATACACCGGTTTTCTAAAAAACCATGAAGTAAAACAACGGCAGTCCCTTTTCCGGTATCGGAATAAGCAATTTGGGTATTCTTAAAGTGAAGGTGGTTCATTAATATAAAATAGTTAAATGATAATGGTAACGGCTCCCATTTCCGAAAGCCGTTTATAAATAGTTAAAATTAAAATCGGTTATCACCATCAAGAAGATTTCCTAAACCGCCTAATAAACTGCCTTCGTCACGGCTGTTGCCTCCGGACTTTGGTGCAGAGGCGATAATCCTGTCTGCCAGCCTGCTGAAAGGCAGTGATTGTATATATGCTGTTCCCGGTCCGCGCAGTGTGGCATAAAACAATCCTTCGCCACCAAAGAGTGAATTTTTAATACCGCCGATAAATTCAATATCATAATCGACATCTTTTGTAAAGCCTACAATACAGCCGGTATCTACTTTTAGGATTTCGCCGGGGCCTAGTTCTTTTTTGGCCAATGTGCCCCCGGTGTGAACGAACGCCATGCCGTCGCCTTCAATTTTTTGCATAATAAATCCTTCGCCGCCAAAGAGCCCTCGGCCCAGTTTTTTAGAAAATTCAATCCCAACTGCAACGCCTTTGGCAGCGCAAAGAAAGGAGTCTTTCTGGCAAATGAATTTACCACCAAACTGGGTCAGGTCGATCGGGATTATTTTTCCCGGATATGGTGCTGCAAAAGAGACTTTGCTTTTGGTGTTATTCTGGTTTAAAAAAGCGGTCATAAAAAGGCTTTCGCCTGTTAGTACCCTTTTTCCTGCGCTTAACAGTTTACCAAATAATCCGGTTTGTTGTGCAGAACCATCGCCAAAAATGGTTTCCATCCTGATGTTATTGTCCATCATCATAAAGCTCCCGGCTTCGGCAATTACTATTTCCTGCGGGTCCAGTTCTATTTCCACATACTGCATTTCTTCGCCATAAATGTGGTAGTCGATTTCGTGTGCTTGCATTTTTATTGATTTTTAAATTTTTAAAAAAAGCCAGGAAGCAGCAGGAAAACAGTACATTTTTTGCTGCTGCTTACGGAAATTAAAGATACTATTTTTTGTTGAAATGCTGCGCAAGGGATAGTAGCGAAAAACCCGGAGTGCCATTTTCGGCACGAGGATTTGTAGTGGATAGCCCGGCCGGTTGTAGTTTACGGAAACCGGATGCGCCCGAAGTAATTAAAAAAGCCTGCAAGAATACAGGCCTTTAACTTAGAACGGGTTTTAGCGGTTCATTAAACTTTCAATTTCATCGGCTTCGATGGGAATATTGCGCATCAGGTTGAATGGTTCACCACTTTCCTGAACGACGACATTGTCTTCGAGGCGAACGGCAAAACCTTCGGCAGGAATATAAATCCCCGGCTCAACGGTAAAGACCATATTGGCTTTCATTGGTTCGTGCAACAGGCCATAATCGTGGGTGTCAAGCCCTAAATGGTGGGAGGTGCCGTGCATGAAATATTTTTTGTATGCAGGCCAGTCAGGGTTTTCGTTTTGTACATCGGCTTTGTCTAAAAGGCCTAACCCTACTAATTCAGATGTCATTACTTTGCCTACTTCTATCTGGTATTCTTTCCATAAAGTACCGGGGACGAGCATTTTTGTAGCTTCGTTTTTTACCCGTAAAACGGCATTATACACGTCTTTTTGCCTTGGGGTATACCGTCCGGAAACGGGAATGGTACGGGACAGGTCACTGGAATAATTGGCATATTCTGCAGCGACATCGAGCAGGATTACATCGCCTGCTTTACAAATCTGGTTGTTTTCGATATAGTGCAGCACGTTGGCATTGTTTCCGGAAGCGATAATAGGGCTGTAGGCAAACCCTTTGGAGCGGTTGCGAATGAATTCATGGATGAGTTCGGCTTCAATCTCATATTCTGCTACGCCGGGTTTAACGAAGGGCAAGAGTCTTCGGAACCCTTTTTCGGTAATATCACATGCGGCCTGGATCAGGCCGAGTTCTTCGCTTTCTTTTACAGAACGAAGGCGTTGCAGGATAGGGTTGCTTTTTTCGACTTTATGTGCCGGATAATGTTCTTTCCACCATTTGATAAAACGTGCTTCGCGGGTTTCGGTTTCTACAGATGCACGGTAGTGTTCGTTGGTGTTAAGGTACATGGTATCGGCATAGGCCATTACTTCTTTTAGTGTTTTATGAAAATCCTGTACCCAGATAACGGTTTTGATCCCGGATACTTCGGATGCTTTTTCTTTGGTAAGTTTTTCTCCTTCCCAAATGGCAATATGCTCGTTGGTTTCGCGAAGAAAAAGGATTTCTTTTAGGTTGTCGTACGGTGCATCCGGAAATAACAATAGAATGCTTTCTTCCTGGTCTACTCCGCTAAGGTAAAAGATGTCACGGTGTTGTGCAAAGGGTAATGTGGTATCGGCAGAAACGGGATAATTATCATTGGAATTGAAAACAGCAACACTGTCGGGCTTCATCTGGGCCACAAATTTTTGACGGTTTTTTACAAAAAGGGCATTGTTGATAGAATGATATTTCATTATTGATAATTTTAATTAATATTTCAAAAGTAACAATTTAATGCAATTGTTGTTGGTGTTACATAATTTTATTGATTTAAAATATATTAGTTTCAATAATTGCTTGAAATTTAAATTAATCAGCTTCAACTTTATTTTTAGGAGTAGTAAATCATACTCTAAAGCTACTACATAAAATAAGAAATACCTTTTCTGTTTAATGCAAAAACACTAAAATGAGCATTAAATAAAATATCAAATGGACACTTGTTAACCTTTTAATAAAACCACTTTAAACTCATTATAAATTACACCGAAAAGGTTGTAGTATACAGCAAATAGCAGTATTTTTGCTTAGTATTTAAAAAAATTCACATTTAATATCATGGCAAAATCTACATTATTAAGTTCATCCATTGCAAAGAAAGTTGGAATGGCACTTTCTGGACTTTTTTTAATTTTATTTTTAGCACAGCATCTTTTTATTAACAGTTCTTCTCTTTTTGGACCGGAAACTTTCAATTTCATTTCTCATTTTATGGGGAATAATCCTTTGGTACAATATGTTATACAGCCGGTACTAATCATTGCTGTACTTTTTCATTTTATTATGGGTTTCGTGCTCGACTATCAGAATAGAAAATCAAGGCCGGTGGGATATGCTAAATTTAACGGTGCTGCAAACTCTACCTGGATGTCGAGGAATATGATTGTTTCAGGAGCTGTTGTCCTGGCATTCCTTGGATTACATTTGTACGATTTCTGGTATCCTGAAATGAAGTATAAATATATTGATTTTAATCCGTTGAATGAAACCCGTTATTATGATGAACTGGTACATAAATTTGTAGACCCTGTAAGAACAGGATTATATTGTATTTCTTTTGTATTGTTAGCATTACACTTATGGCATGGTTTCAATTCTTCTTTTCAGTCCATAGGGTTTAACAATAAATACTCAAAAGGGTTGAAAAATTTTGCTTACGGCTTTTCGGTCGTAGTACCCTTAGGGTTTATAATTATTGCATTGTTTCATCATTTTAATCATTAATAATTACTTATTATGGCATTAGATTCAAAAATACCAAGCGGTCCTATTTCAGAGAAATGGACACATTATAAAGATCATATTAATTTAGTAAATCCTGCTAATAAGCGTAATATTGATG
>DASVUQ010000357.1:0-4097 GCA_036386975.1 Flavobacterium sp.
AACATATTGAAAAAGCTTTTCGCCTGATTAAAGACTTATTTATTTTTACAAATAAACGGCTCATCCTGGTCGAAAAACAACTGGTAGGCACAAAAGTCGACTATATGTCGATTCCTTACTCCAGTATTATCAAATTTTCTAAAGAAAGTGCCGGTCTTTTAGATCTGGATGCGGAACTAAAGATTTATATCAAAGACCAGGACCAGCCTATTAAAAAGCAATTTGGCAAGGGCAGCAATAATATTAATGAAGTATATAAAATATTAAGCCAGCACATCCTGTCATAAGTAGTACTTTTAGCGTAGCAATTATCGGTTATAAATAACAATTTATTTAGTTGATAATTGAATTAAACGAAAACTCCGGATAGTTCCGGAGTTTTTATTAGTAGTATAATTATTTAATAAATTCTATTTTTTGTACATTTTCTTCATTCACACTATCAAAAAATCCCTGCTCTTCCATCCACTCATCATTAAAAATTTTGCTCATATAACGTGATCCATGGTCCGGAAATATAGCAACAACATTACTGCTCTCATTGAATTCCCCTTCCTCAGCATATTGCCTAATCGCTTGTATTACGGCTCCCGATGTATAGCCTAAAAATAAACCTTCTTTTCGTGTTAGCTCTCTGGCAGCGTGCGCACTTTCCTCATCGGTAACTTTTATAAATTTATCAATCAGCTCAAAATCCGTTGCAGACGGAATAAGGTTTTTACCTAAACCTTCAATTCTATAAGGATAAATCTCGTCATTATCAAATTCTCCTGTTTCATGATACTTTTTTAGTACAGAACCAAATGCATCTACGCCCAGGATTCTTATATCAGGATTTTGCTCTTTCAAAAACTTTGCAGCCCCGGAAATAGTACCTCCTGTACCACTGCAAGCTACTAAATGGGTAATTTTACCATTGGTTTGTTCCCAAATCTCAGGACCGGTAGACTTATAATGGGTATCAACATTGAGCTGGTTAAAATACTGGTTGATGTATACCGAATTTTTTGTTTCTTCATGCAGGCGCTTGGCTACATTATAATAAGAACGTTCATCATCTGCAGATACATGTGCCGGGCAAACGTAAACTTTTGCCCCCATACTGCGCAACATATCTATTTTGTCTTTAGAAGATTTTGAACTTACGGCCAGGATACAGTTATACCCTTTAATAATACTCACCATTGCCAGGCTAAATCCTGTATTTCCCGAGGTAGTTTCAATAATGGTATCACCCGGAGAAAGGATGCCTTTTCTTTCGGCTTCTTCAATAATGTAAAGCGCAATTCTGTCCTTTGTAGAATGCCCTGGATTAAATGCTTCAACTTTAGCATAAAAATTACCTGACAAACCTTCAGTAATTTTTTTGATTTTAATAAGTGGTGTATTACCTATTAATTCAAGGACATTATTATATGCTTTTATATCTTCTTTCATACAAAAAAATAGTTAATAGGGGTAATCTTTTATAAATCGGTACCTCAAACCCTGCAAATTTAACTAAAAAAAACGAATTACTTTTTTATTTTCTCTAAATCTAACAGAAAACTAAATTCTTGTGCCAATTCTTTCAGGGCTTCAAACCTGCCGGATGCGCCGCCGTGGCCCGCTTCCATATTCGTATTCAGGAACAATAAGTTGTTATTGGTTTTCATTACCCGTAATTTGGCAACCCACTTTGCCGGTTCCCAATATTGTACCTGCGAGTCATGTAAACCTGTTGAAACATACATGTGAGGATAATCCTGTGCTTTTACATTATCATAAGGTGAATAGGACTTCATATAATCGTAGGCTTCTTTTTCATTAGGATTACCCCACTCATCATATTCTCCTGTTGTTAGAGGAATAGAGTCATCCAGCATGGTCGTAATAACATCTACAAACGGTACCTGTGCAATAACACCATGGTACAACTCCGGGGCCATATTTACTATAGCACCCATTAATAATCCTCCGGCAGAACCGCCTTCGGCATACAGATGTGCTGCAGAAGTATATTTTTCGGCAATTAAAAACTTGGAACAATCGATAAAATCGGTAAATGTGTTTTTCTTTTTCAACAGTTTCCCGTCTTCGTACCACTGCCTGCCTAAATCTTCGCCTCCCCGGATATGTGCAATCGCAAAAATAAAACCCCTGTCAAGCAAACTTAATCGCGTAGATGAAAAGTATGGGTCCATAGACATCCCATAAGAACCATATGCATATTGCAACATCGGGTTTTTACCGTTCTTTATAATCCCCTTTTTATAAACTATAGACAGCGGAATCTTCGTACCATCAGTTGCAGTAGCCCAGACGCGCTCTTCCGTATAGTTATTTTTGTCAAATTTTCCACCTAAAACCTCCTGCTCCTTTTTAATTTCCTTAGTTTTGGTTTTCATATCAAAATCAATCACTGACGAGGGAGTGGCCAATGACTGGTAACTGTAGCGCAAAATAGTAGTATCAAAATCCAGGTTAGTCGTAGTATCGGCCGTATACGTTTCAATATCAAACGGGAGGTAGTATTCCTCTTCACCATTCCAGGGTATAATCCTGATCTTCGTTAAGCCATTATTACGTTCATTAACAACAAGAAAATCCCTGAAAATATCGATACCTTCCAATAATACATCGTCCCTGTGCGGAATAAGGTCTTTCCAGTTTTCCTGAGTGGTCGCATCCTCAGAAGTTTTCATCAACTTAAAGTTAGTAGACTTATCTTTATTTGTCAAAACATAAAAACTATCTTTATAGTGTAAAATGCCGTATTCCAAACCTCGCACCCTCGGCTGAAAAATTTTAAATTCTCCACCCGGATTATCGGCTAACAGTATCCTATATTCACTCGTAAGGGTACTTTCCGATGCTATAATCAGATATTTTTTAGATTTGGTTTTGCTGACATCAACATTAAACGTAGCATCTTTTTCAAAGTAAACCAGTACATCTTCTTTAGGATCCGTTCCTAATGTATGCTTAAAAATTTTATCAGAACGCAACGTCTTTTTATTTTGGGTAGCATAAAAAATGGTCCGGTTATCATTGGCCCAGGCAGCACTTCCCGGTACATTTTCGATAGTGTCAGAAAGAATTTCACCTGTTTCAAGGTTTTTGACCCGGATCGTATAAATCCTTCTTCCGACCGCATCTACAGCAAAAACAGCAAATGTATTATCCGGGCTAATGCTCAGCCCGCTCAGATGGAAGTACGATTTGCCTTCTGCCATCACATTACAATCGAATAAAATTTCTTCCTTTGCCGTAAGGCTTCCCTTTTTTCTGGAATAAATAGGGTAATCTTTATCTTTTTCAGTACGGGTTATATAGTAATAACCATTGTATAAATAAGGTACTGAGGAGTCATCTTCTTTAATACGGCTTTTCATTTCATCAAACAATTCTTTCTGAAAATCTTTAGTATGGGCCGTCATGGCTTTATAGTAAGCATTCTCCTGGTTCAGGTAATCTATCACTTCAGGATTTTCCCTGTCATTAAGCCAGTAATAATTATCTATTCTAACATCGCCGTGTTTTCCGAGGGTTTTAGGAATAACTTTTGCTATAGGGGGCGTTATATTTTCTACCATTGTATACTATTTTTTAGAACATGAAGCTGCAAAAATAAGGTAAAGGAGTGCTAATTATAATAGTGTTTTCATAAATGTTTCGATTAATCAATTGCAATTTGATAAATTTGTACCATTGGTAATTTTAAAATCGTAAACATGTTTGGAGACTTAATGGGAATGATGGGAAAACTTAAAGAAACCCAGCAAAAAATAGAAGAAACAAAAAAACGCCTGGATACCATTCTTATAGAAGAACAAAGCAGTGATGGGCTGCTAAAGGTAACTGTAACGGCAAATAGTAAAATTACCGCACTTTCAGTAGACGATACTTTATTAGAAGATAAAGAGCAATTGGAAGATTATTTACTGGTAGTCATCAATAAAGCCTTAGAAAAAGCCGCCAAAATAAACCAGGCCGAACTCGATGCCGTTGCCAAAGTAGACCTGCCTCAAATTCCGGGAATGGACAATCTGTTTAAATAACATTAGTTTTCAGGTATGGGTAAACTAAACCGGTACCCATACCTGAAATTAAAATAA
>DASVUQ010000358.1:0-5490 GCA_036386975.1 Flavobacterium sp.
CTGGCCCCGATTAAGTCACCTTGTTACTTTATTAAAACAACAACCTCCCAATTTGAGAGGTTGTATTTTTTGTTTAATTACAATTACCACCACAGTCTTCCGCAGCCTCAAAGTCTTCCGGGGTTATGGTGTAAACTTCTGTTAGTTCGTCGTGAAACTCATGGTTAAAAATATTCTTGGGCTGCGCGTTGCAGTTATTTGTAGCACTGCAATCTTCATAACTTACTTTTTTTGTACCATTAAAAATAATATCAATTTTATTTACCCTAAAATTTGGAAACAAAGCAGAGATAGTTCTAATCCCCCCCCCATAAGGCGGGTAAATAGTTTCTACCTTATTAATCAATTGGTTATTGTTTAAAATAATTTTTCTATCATTATATTTTATACCATTGCTATATGGGATAATTTCTATTACTACACCCGAACTATTAATGATTGAATAATCATATTTTCTTGCTTCTCCCTGATCTGTTCCACATTTGCTGAAAAGGAAAATAAGGAACATAAATAATAGATTTTTCATAATTATTGAATTTCCCAGTTATTAAATAGTTCATCTAAATAGCGTTCGGTTGGGTTGTCAAACCTGTTCTTTAGATTGTCGCGCCATTGCCACCAAGACCTGGCCCCAATTAGCGCGTTTTCTAATTGCTGGATAGTATAGCCACTAACCCTGTCTACAGGTAAGTTATAATTATTATAAAATTCGCGCTGGTTTAAATTGTCCATTAAATCATAACCTACAGAAGTGTAATGCCTTTCAGCACCTATAGTTTGTAATTGTAGATTTTCAAATTGTAAATTTCTTTCATATACACTATAATTTGTAATGCCAAATTTATTTTTATATCTGTCTAAAACAAAAAGGATTTCTACAGTAGTGGGCCAGGTTTCTAACAGTCTCCTGTTGTTATCACTAATAGGGCCCAGATCATTACAGCCCGATGCACAAGGGTTTGTATACGCGTCAAATACAATATTATTATAAGACCCGGTAGCTAACCTTCTATGTGCGGCATGGGCCAATTCGTGGATAGTAGTGCCGTATACTTTTTCGCTGGCTGCCCCCCATTCTCTTAATGAGATATAGGCGCCAAACCAGATTTCCCTAGCTTTTACAGCAGAGGACCGGCCCCTTAATTCCCTGGCTGCAATTTTTACCTGCCTGCCTTCATTATTCATAGGTGGGGAACCCAACCCAAAACGATGCCCATAATAATAATCGTGCGCGGCCTGGTGTATTAGGGCGTGGTATTTGTCATCCCCACCGGTTATAGCCAGGTTCCAGGGCCTGTCCCTTTCGTTGGGCCCCCTGGTTTCTGCCTGGAACAACGACCCGTTCCTGATGCTGTAATGATAGCGTTCCCATTGTAAAATATAGCGTGCAGAACCTCTTACCGATGATGTCCTAAAGTAACCATTGCCATCGGTAATGCCCTGCCGTACCGTAAACCATTGCCTGATTAATACCTGAGCCCCTTGTACCGGGACGTTCCTGCCGGCAATCTCATCAAATACCATAATAGTACCGCTGGGCCACCATCTTCTGCCAAAGATAATCCTCGAAGCGGTGTCCGTGTCTGCCGCCTCGCGCTCGTTGCCTGTTAACTGGTAAGCTTCGTTAAGGAGTTCGTTAAGTAAACTTTCTTTTTTACCCGATAGTTTTCCTGCTTCGGGGGCGGGGGCAAGGTCTTCAAAATAAGGGTCTTCTTCGGGAATGTACAGTTCTTCCAGCATCCGGTAATGGGCTTCGCTTGCTGCTTCTGAATCTATTCTGATAGCTGCATAATAGCTGGGGAATTCACCGTCAGGCAAAGCCGGCCGGGTGTTGAGGGTTTCGTCTGTAAATTCATAATCGAGCGGGTAGTCAAAAAGCACCAGCGAACTATCTTGTTTCAGGAGTGCTTCTTCCTCTTCTGTCCTGGGCTGGAACTCTACATAAAGATGGGTAGGGTCAATGTCAAACCCGGGGTCCATAAGAACCGGCTCGTCCCTTGACGTTACCGATGCTTTTCTTTTTTTAATGTTCTCCAGGGCCAGCCGCATATTGGCAACAGTATACGGGTTATCGAGCTTTTTGCCCAGGCTGATGTAATCGTCCTTGTGGGATTGTGGCACATTGTCGGGCTCATCCGGTTCATGGTTACAAGAAGTAATTGCCGTTGCCAAAAACACGCCCAACAACAGGCACCATTGCTTAACATTGTTCATAATTATAGTTTTTAAGTGGTTATTTTACAGGTTGTATGTTGGCCTGTCGGCTTTATAATACAAACGTAATGATAATCAGCACATAAAACTAATAATTGTAAGGTAAATTATAGAGAAATAAAAAAAATTTAATTTTTTTGTAACGACAGGCATTTTAGATTATACCTGACCCACAAAAGTAAGATGACTGCTATGAACTTATACGATTATTTTGTTAATGAAACGGAAGAAGGAAAATTTAAATCCTTTCGGCATGAACATTTTTTAAGAAGTAAACGGTACTGCCATAATAACCAGCCCTTGAAATATGAAACACCATAATATAGCTGAAAGTTTTCTATTTTTTTAATGCTGGAAAAAACATCTAACCCATTTTCTTCAGAATAAAACCTGGCCTTAAAAAAATTATCTGAAAAATAAATAAACCATGATAAACCAAACAACAGGAATACTTTCAGCCCAGAAAGTACTATAATATTTAGAGCGTCCGGAAGAAGCAAATGCCAAAAACAATGCAATTATACCGGCAATAAGAAATTCTATTATAAACAGGATATTAATATCTTGCAGTTGAATATGGTTGTTAAAGATTTCTATAATAGCAAATAACAGCAACAATCCATATCCCAGCATTTTTGTCCGCCTTAATCCTATTTGTTGTGGCACAGTATGCAGGTGCGGATCATCATTTGGCAAATCAATAATTTCAAAAATCAATATCAGGGTAAGAATAAGTATAAAACGTTGTATACATTTCCAGTAAAAAAATTCAGTAACGGTAACTCCTGCCTCAATTACCGGTAAAACCAGTGTTACTCCTACCCAACATAGAGAAACAATGTAAATTTTAACCCCGGCCCAATTCCTTGCATTTCTTACATTCGGGAAAAAAGGAAGTGCATACAAAATAGTTAATCCCAAAAACACTAACGCAATAACCTGTGTCATCCTCTTTAATTGCAAAAAGAAATAGCCACAAGCTAAAAAAGATAAAAAGCTTACTAACACAATTGCCTTAAGCTTTCTGTTAAAGTATACCTTTTTTGTTCGTACCGAAGCATCATATTTAATAAAATTATATCCCGCAACAGTACCAAAAAAGGCAAAGAATGACAACTCCTCCACATTCGGAATATGGAACATCATTACTGTAATTTTTACCATCGAAAAACACGACAAAGCCACATGAAAGCTACTGTAAATATAAAAATCAATAAATTTCTTAAAAACATACATAAAGCAAAAATAATCAAACTGTTAATAATAAAACATTTTGATTAAAAACTTAGCGAAAATCAATATCCAAAATGGATAATATTAAAGATTAATATTTTAATTTTACACGTTTAAAATACACAACTTATTTTACATATAATGAAAAAAGACGGATTTGCATTACGCCACTTAGGTCCACGTGAAAACGACCTTCAACACATGTTCAAAACCATTGGAGTAGAAAACTTAGATCAGTTGATTTATGAAACCATTCCGAGTGATATTCGTCTAAAAAACGAATTACAACTAGACGAACCCATGACTGAATATGAATATCTAAACCATATTCAGGAATTAGGCAAAAAGAATAAAGTATTCAAATCATATATAGGTTTAGGTTATCATCCCGCTATAGTACCAGCGGTAATTCAAAGAAACGTTTTTGAAAATCCGGGCTGGTATACCGCATATACCCCTTATCAGGCAGAAATTGCACAAGGAAGATTAGAAGCCATATTAAATTTCCAGACTACGGTTATCGAATTAACAGGAATGGAAATCGCTAATGCCTCTTTACTCGATGAAAGTACGGCTGCAGCCGAAGCGATGGCGTTACTTTTTGACGTTCGTTCCCGCGACCAGAAGAAAAACCAGGTTAATAAATTCTTCGTTTCAGAAGAAGTTTTACCACAAACCATCTCCGTTTTGCAAACACGCTCCACGCCTATTGGTGTAGAACTCGTTATCGGAAACCATGAAACATTCGATTTTTCAACCGATTTCTTCGGTGCCATTTTACAGTATCCGGGTAAGTACGGACAAGTCAATGATTATGCCGATTTTATTGCCAAAGCCAAAGCCAACGACATAAAAGTAGCTGTTGCTTCTGATATTTTATCATTAGTAAAATTAACCCCTCCGGGAGAAATGGGTGCAGACGTTGTTGTCGGTACTACACAACGTTTCGGGATACCAATGGGGTACGGCGGGCCGCACGCTGCCTTTTTTGCAACCAAAGAAGAATTCAAACGCAGTATGCCGGGAAGGATCATTGGGGTAACCATTGACACTAACGGCAACCGCGCGCTAAGAATGGCATTGCAGACACGCGAGCAACACATTAAACGAGAAAAAGCAACATCCAATATTTGTACTGCTCAGGTTTTATTAGCCGTTATGGCCGGAATGTACGCTGTATACCACGGCCCGGAAGGATTACAATTTATTGCCGATAAAGTTCATGCTGCTGCTGTGACCACCGCCGATGCACTCAATCAATTGGGCGTTTACCAAATTAATAGTTCCTTTTTTGACACTATTGTTGTAAAGGCCGATGCACAAAAAGTTAAAGCAATTGCCGAAAAACACGAAGTAAACTTTTATTATATTGATAATGAAACCATTTCAATTGCTTTAAATGAAACGACTTCAGTGGCTGACATTAATCAAATCATTGCGGTTTTTGCCGAAGCTACAGGAAAACCAATTTTTACAGTAAATGCACTTTCTACTACAACTCATTATCCAGAAACGTTAGAAAGAAAGTCGACATTTTTACAGCATGATGTTTTTAAAAACTACCATTCCGAAAGCGCTTTAATGCGTTATATTAAAAAATTAGAAAAGAAAGACCTAGCCTTAAACCACTCCATGATTTCATTAGGTTCGTGTACAATGAAATTGAATGCCGCTGCCGAAATGCTGCCATTGAGTATGGGTATGTGGAACAATATCCATCCGTTTGCACCGGTTGAACAGGCAGAAGGATACCAGATCATGCTAAAAAAACTGGAACACCAGCTCAATATTGTAACCGGTTTCGCCGGCACCACATTACAGCCCAATTCCGGGGCACAAGGCGAATATGCAGGCTTAATGGCCATTCGTGCGTACCACCATTCCCGTGGCGATTTCCACAGGAATATTGCATTGATCCCGGCGTCTGCCCACGGGACTAACCCGGCTTCTGCCGCTATGGCCGGAATGACAATTATCGTAACTAAAACTATGGAAAACGGTAATATCGATGTAGAAGATTTACGCGAAAAAGCCATCAAACAT
>DASVUQ010000359.1:0-5302 GCA_036386975.1 Flavobacterium sp.
ATCAAACATGCCACTAATTTATCGTGTCTTATGGTCACTTATCCGTCAACACACGGGGTTTTTGAAAGTGCTATTCGCGAAATCACAAAAATCATCCATGACAATGGCGGGCAGGTATATATGGACGGAGCCAATATGAATGCACAGGTAGGATTAACCAACCCTGCAACGATCGGTGCCGATGTATGCCACCTTAATTTACATAAAACATTCGCTATCCCTCATGGTGGCGGTGGCCCGGGTGTTGGCCCAATATGTGTGGCACCTCAATTGGTACCGTTTTTACCGTCTAACCCTATTATAAATGTTGGTGGTGACCAGGCCATTACGGCTATTTCAGGTGCTCCGTTCGGTTCTGCATTGGTTTGCCTGATATCCTATGGTTACATTTGTATGCTGGGTGCAGAAGGTGTAACGAATGCTACAAAATATGCCATCCTTAATGCCAATTATATCAAAGCACGTTTAGAAGAACATTATCCTATTCTGTATTCAGGTGAAAAAGGGCGTGCAGCACATGAAATGATTATCGATTGCCGTGCCTTCAAACAAAACGGGATCGAAGTGACAGATATCGCCAAAAGATTAATGGATTATGGGTTTCATGCACCAACCGTTTCATTCCCGGTAGGTGGCACCATGATGATCGAACCGACAGAAAGTGAAGATGTGGCCGAGTTAGACCGTTTTTGTGATGCCATGATTGCGATCAAAAAAGAAATTGATGAAGCAAAGTCAGATGACCGGGATAATGTATTAAAAAATGCACCGCATACCTTACAAATGCTGACTTCTGATACTTGGAATTTCCCTTATACAAGAGAAAAAGCCGCTTTCCCGTTAGAATATATTGCAGATAATAAATTCTGGCCTACGGTGCGAAGGACAGATGATGCCTACGGCGACCGTAATCTCATTTGCAGTTGCGCGCCAATCGAAGCGTACCTAGAAAATTAACTATAAAAAGGCTATTTTGCGATCAGTAAAATAGCCTTTTCTTTTTTTGGGCGTGCCCCTTACGGGCATAGCTATTCGAAACCTTAACCTGTATTCCAAATATGATCCACTTTGTGGGGATTCCCTCCACATTTTTCAACAATATCTTTAATGATAAGTACTTCTAATTCTTGAGCAAACTTTAATTTTGGTATTTTGTACCCTTCCAGTGCGTTGATTTTCTTATACACAATTAATAGAATTGATGTTATCAATGTCATGTACATTATAACTTTTATTGCATTGCTATTTCTACTTAATAAATGGCTGAAATTCAGATTTTGTTTTATAAACTTAAAAAATACTTCTATTTCCCAGCGTTGCTTATATATCTGGGCTATATCTTTTGCTGTTAGGGTTTTGTTGTTGGTCAGGAAATAAAACACTTCTCCGGTTTGCTTTTCTTTTGCAATGATTAAACGCAGGAATTGATTGGTTTTTTTATTGTATTTATCATACAGGATGACTTCTAAATCCTGTTCCAGTAGCAACCTTTGGGTTTCTTTTTCATTTACACCTAATTCTTTAACCGTCTCAAAACGGGTATTATTGTTTAAACGGGTAACAAAGGTGAACCCACTTTCATTAAATTCCTCAAATGTGGAGCGTGCCCGAAGGCCCCTGTCAAAAACCAATATATTAGCTGCACTTAAAGGACATTCTTTTATCAATTCTTTTAGCGCAAGATCTTCTGAAACAAACGCTTGTTGTGTGAAAATTTTAGAATGGACCGCTACATTGGAAAAAGCCATACTGAACTTTACATATTTTTTGTCTTCTTTCTGGTTCATCTGCATCCCTTCTTGTAATAGTTTGGATGAGATACCTACCAATGTGGAATCGAAAGAAATAATATTATGTTTTTTCTTCAAATATTTATCCTGGTACTTTTTTAAACAATTGGTAAAAATGGCTTCAAAATAATCAGGGTTGATGCTGACCAAACGATCTCTTATTGAGTTGAACTTCACCGTCTCATAATGGGTATGTGCGAGGTTTTTAAATACTAAGGAATTATAAAACCCTTCCAGCACCCGCAGGCTATTATGCCTGGTGTTAAGCATAGAGAAAAGCAATAACTGGAACATTGTTTGTCCGTGAAGTTTCTTTACCTGATGGTCTACATGGTAACTAACCGATAATTTTTCTAATTCCTCTTTTGGAATATAGCCTAAAACCTCCTTTAGTTTCATACCTCTTTTTGGACTCAAAAATAATAATTTTAAAGTTTCGAACAGCTATGCCCTTGCGGGTCAGGCCGTACACTACAATCTTTTATTCCTGCACCTCATCGTTCACGACAAATCTGGTGCAGGAATAAAAGGATTTCCGTTGCCATCCTTTACGAAAACATAGTTTACGATTAATTTGGAATGCCATTAATTACCTGGTAAAAAACGGGTTGTCAGTGGCGTATGCTCCCTTGTAATTTTCCAAAATGGCAATTAGTTTATTATTACTATTCATAGTGGTCTTGTTTAGAACATTTTGACCTGTTGTTGTCTAAATTAACGGAGCGGGTACGACAAAATAAAGAACAAAATGCTCAGGCAAGCCTGGGAATAATAGATAGTCAAAGTGTCCGTTGGGGAAATAATCGTTCTTTAAGTGGTTTTGATGGCAACAAAAAGGTAAAAGGGATCAAGCGTCATATTGTGGTTGATAAAAACGGGTTCTTATTAGCAATTATGGTAACAGTAGCCAATGTTCACGACAGCAAAGCCGTGCTTTTATTGATGAGAACATTGAAATATTTTTATGCCCAATCAAAATTATCCTGGCCGATGGTGGGTATAGAGGAGAAATTATGGAACAAGTCAAAAGCAGTTTTGGATATGTCCTGCAAGTCATCATGAGGTCTGACAATAAAAAATTGACATTTAAACCCACTCATAAAAGATGGGTTATAGAAAGAACGTTTGCCTGGTTCGACAATGATAGAAGGCTATGTCGAAACTATGAACTATTAATGGAAACATCCGAAAATATAGTCAAATTATCAGCTATAAAACTATTATTGAATAAAATTTAAACAGGCTCTTCTAATTTAAAAATTTTTTGTAAGCTAAGAAAAGATAGTAGAAATTTATGTATAAAACATAATCATTTTAAAATTAATCCCTGCAATATTTAGTAGCTGTCGCAAACGTCTCAATTGTACACTAAATCATCTTTATGAAAATCATTTAGTTTATTCAAAAACTTTCAAAGACTAAAATCCCAATTGGGTTATCATTTTGTCGCCCCTAGCTGGCGCCAGCATCTCGCTGGTGACCACCAACAAAGTCAATAATAAAAGCCGCTTCGATACTAGACTGAAGCAGTTTTTTTATGTTTTATCCTAATTGTTTAATCATCTCTTTTTGAAAAGGAAACACTTTTAAAACCGATTTTACACACTTTCTGTCGTCCTCTTCCAGTAGTTGCGCTTTGGTAAGCATAGCCAGGATTTCGGTATCGGTAATGTTTTTTTGGGCTTTTTCCGCTTCACTTCCCTACCGGGCCTATTCAAAGAAACTTCCAGGGCATGATGTAAAAGAGATACAATGTTACCTTAGAACGTGTGAAGGATAGAGGCGGCAGCCCGGAGCTTTTGCGAGGCCTACAGCCGAAAGCGTGGCCCGCAGGGCACACCCAAAAAATAAAAAAGCTGTCCCACAACCTGCGGGACAACCTCCTGATACTTTTGAATGATAGCCACTTATTTGATAACCGTCATTTCGTTAACAATATTTTTTGCTCCTGCATATTTGTCGATAATCCATAACACATACCTGATGTCGACATTGATTGTTCTTTGCAATTTAGGATCAAAAATAACATCTCCTGCCATGGCTTCAATATTTCCGTCAAAGGCCAAACCTATCAATTCCCCTTTCCCGTTTAGGACCGGAGAACCGGAATTTCCACCTGTAATATCATTATCGGTCAAAAAATTGACCGGCATATACCCTGCTTTATCTGCATACTCACCAAAATCTTTTGCTCCATTAAGTTCCAGCAACCGTGCAGGCAAATCAAATTCAGGGTCCCCTGCCTTGTATTTTTTTACCATACCGGCCATCGTAGTATAATTATTGGTTTTGGCATCGTTACGCTTGTCAGACGGGAGTGCACGTACTTTCCCGTAAGTTAGGCGTAGCGTAGAATTGGCATCGGGATATTGTATAGTCCCGATTTTAGATTCCCTTAAACCTTCGACCAATAATCGGAAAGAAGCACCAAAATCATTTTGGGCCTGGGCAATAACTTCTGATTTCTCATTTAAATGGTTTAACAAATCATTGGACAATTGGTATAAAACATCATTTTGTACTTTGCTCTCTATGGGGTTGTCTAAAAACGCTTTTACTTTTTCTTTTGAGGTAAAAATACTGGAATCAAAAGCGGTATTTACAAAAGCAGTAAAATCATTATTATTTTCTTTGCTCAGCTTTTCTACAACTGGCGCAATGGCATAACCGGTAGATTTTGAAGCATATAATTTTAATTGTGCTGCAAGGATATCTTTTTCGGCAGGCAAATGAATTTCTTTAAAAAAGGCATTAACAGCCGCATCTATTTCCGCTTTAAGCGGTTTCCTGTTGGCAGATTTCGTTTTTGCATACGCTTCAAATTGTTTTCCTAAAGTTCTTGAAACCGTTGCAAAAGCGCTGGTCCTTAAAAGCTGTTGCAGGTAATTATCATGGCGTGATTTCTTATTTGTTAGATCGTAGAACTTATTTATCGTGGCCACAACATTTCCGTATTTTGCTTTATTGGCAGATTTGTTGGCCCATTTATTAAATTTTTCTTCCTGTTCTGCCTTGCTTTTTGCTGTTTTAAATTTAGTCAGGGCATCAATCATTCCCTGACGGTTCTTCCAGTAATTGGCCGTAGAAGCATACTTAGAAGCATATATTAAACGAATGGCATCACTCTGGTCCATGTATTTCTTCATATTGTCCATTCCTGTTTTAGCCCCTTCAACCCAGGCAGGATAGGCAAATTTTACATTTTGCTCAATACCTCCGGCAGGCATCCATCGGTTCGTCCTTCCGGGATACCCCAGGATCATGGCAAAATCATTTTCTTTTACCCCTTTAATATTAACCGGCAAATAATGTTTAGGTTGTAACGGCACATTATTCTTACTGTATTCTGCAGGGTTACCGTTTTTATCGGCATATACCCTGAACATAGAGAAATCCCCCGTATGGCGCGGCCATTCCCAATTGTCGGTATCGCCACCGAATTTTCCAACACTTTCCGGAGGCGTACCTACCAAACGGACATCTTTATAATCCTGATAAACAAAATAATAATA
>DASVUQ010000360.1:0-1911 GCA_036386975.1 Flavobacterium sp.
GCAGTTATTAGGTAAAAAGCGCCATGATGAGTTTCATGTTTCAGGTTATGGGATATCTGCGAAAGTAGGCCTTAATCTAACTTTCTTTAAATATTTTTATGTTCAGGGAGAATTAAAAACGGGTTATATTAATATGCCGGATATTCGGACTACTTATAGTACAGAAGACAAAGCATCTCAGGATTTTTTCTTTTTTCAGAGTATTGTTGCTATTGGAGGTATTTTTAAAATATAAACCTGAAAACAGAATATACATCAATATATTCAATTTGTTATTGTTTTGATTTTTAGGCACTTTAAAAATTTATTAAAAAAACACTAAAAAAAAGCCTGTTTTTGTTGTAATTTATATAACGAAACCCTACATTTGCAACCGCTTAAAAGATAAACGATCATTGAGTTTTGGAGAGTTGCCTGAGTGGCCGAAAGGACATGTTTGCTAAACATGCGTATGGGAAACTGTACCAAGGGTTCGAATCCCTTACTCTCCGCTTTTTTGCTTTTCGGGGTGTAGCGTAGCTCGGTTATCGCGCCTGCTTTGGGAGCAGGAGGCCGCAGGTTCGAATCCTGCCACCCCGACTAATTATAGAGCATCTGCCTTCAAAACAGAGGCGATCCTATTATGGAGGCATAGCTCAGCTGGATAGAGCACCTGCCTTCTAAGCAGGCGGTCGAAGGTTCGAATCCTTCTGCCTTCACTCCGCAAACCACTGTAAAACAGTGGTTTTATTTTTTTTATAATCTTCATATAATTTCTTTTTACTACATTTACCAGTATAAAATGTACTATTTTGCATTAAAATAGTAACTTTTTCACGACATGAAAATCGGTATAAAAATTTTAAAATTCAAAACTTCAAATGAAACTTATACAATGATAGCAGAAGGAATTTATGATATATAAATTTTTCTGTATCAAGTGATAATTAATTATTATATTCGTTTACCTAAATATATCAATAATAACCTTAAAAATTAAAATTATGGAATACGATCAAATTTTAATAAATGCCCATTTATTATCATTAAATGCGAAAATCACCACTTTAATTACTGCTTTGCCATCTGATCAAAAAACAGCTTATGATGCTGAAATTGATAGGCAAAAAGCAATAGCAATCAATAATTTTATTAATACATACAATCTATCGTCTGAAGATGTAAGTTCTTTACGTCAACTGTTTTCTAGCATTCCTTAATCACTGAATTAATATAATTATTGTATTCAAATTGTTTAATCTCTTTAGGTTTAATTCCTCGAAGCTCTGCTTCGATTTTTTTAGCCATAGATTAAGAGATTAAAAAATGATTTTAGAAAATTTGTGAATCTGCGGTTATTATTTTATTAATACCTCTGGGGCTCTGCCCCGAAGTAGTTTAATTAAAAATTGGATCGCGTAGCTTCTGAAATTTTATATATAAAGTACAACACATTAAGTAGGGCGGTCAAAGATTTCAATCGCTCTGCCTTCAGTGATAACCACCGTACAACAGGTAATTTATTAGCTTTATAAGATCATCTTAAAAGTAACTCTTTTAAAATAATATATAGTGCCATTATTAGAACAAACCAACCAAACCCTTGTTTGAGCTGATCTCCTTTTATTCTTCTGGATAATAAATGACCAATATATATTCCAATAATGGCAATAACAGTTATAGTGATAAGAAAGTGCCAATCTATAATTACATTCCCGAGATCACCTGTAAAACCTATTAAGGAATTGAGTGCTATAATACTCAAAGAAGTACCAATAGCTTTTTTCATAGGCATTTTTAAAAGTAATACCAAAGCAGGAATAAGTATAAACCCGCCCCCAGCCCCTAAAAATCCTGTAATGAAACCTATACATATTCCATACAACGACAATTTAAGAAAGTTGTATTTATGATAAACAAGCAAATTAGAGT
>DASVUQ010000361.1:0-14958 GCA_036386975.1 Flavobacterium sp.
CAGACAGACGATCAGTTTATTTCAATTTTAAACAACCTTCGTAACAATCATATTTCTAAAGCAGATATAGAAGCACTAAATCGTTATGTACAACCGGATTTTGATTTAAAATCAAATAAAGGGTTCATTACTTTAACCACACATAATACAAAGGCAGACAGCATCAACTATAAATCAATCAATGAATTAGAAGGAAAACCGATAGTTTATGAAGCAGAAATAATCGGGGATTTTCCTGAAAAAATATATCCGGTTGATTGTAGTTTACATTTAAAAGTTGGGGCACAGGTAATGTTTATTAAAAATGATTTGTCTTTTGATAAACAATACTTTAATGGAAAAATGGGTATGGTAGCATCAATTGCAGCAGCAGAAATTTTAATTCATTTTCCCGAAGAAAATAAAACAATTGAAGTAGAAAAGTACGAATGGCAAAACATTAAGTATACTGTAAATGCTTCGACAAAAGAAATAGATGAGGAGGTTTTAGGCACATTTGTACAGTATCCTTTAAAATTAGCCTGGGCAATTACAGTACATAAGAGCCAGGGGCTTACGTTTGACAAAGCAGCTGTCGATGTATCACAGGTTTTTTTGCCTGGCCAGGCCTATGTGGCACTTTCCAGGTTACGTTCTTTAAAAGGGCTTATTTTGCTTTCTCCACTCCAAATAAATGGTATTTCTAATGATCAGGATGTAATGGAATATGCTACCAATAAAGCTACAGATGATATTCTAAAAAACATGTTGCAACAAGAAACGAAAAATTTTATATGTAATTATTTAAAAAATAGTTTTGAGTGGACAAACCTGATACAGGAATGGCGTAATCACCAATTCAGTTACAATGAAGATGCGGTAAAATCAGATAAATCAAAAAGCTATGCCTGGGCAAAAAACAATGCAACAATTATAGCTGGTCTTCTGGAACCTTCCAGGAAATTTATAGCTCAGATTACCACTCTTTTCAAGACAGAAAATCCTGATTTCAATTACATTGGCCAAAGGATTAGTGCTGCTTATGATTATTTCTTTCCAATATTGGACCAACTGCTTTATGAGGTGCTATGGAAGCTGGAAGAAGTAAAAAGGACAAAAAACGCAAAAGCTTTTTATGAAGAATTACTAGCGTTAGAAGAGCTTCAGACCAGGGCCGTCCATCAGTTAATGAAAGCGAAGTTATTAATAACAACAGTACAATCGGGTAAAGAGATTTGTAAAGAGACAATAAGTTCAGATGAAATACGGTGTTATAAAGCTAAAAAATTAGAGACATTATTAATTGATTTCCAAAGAATAAATATAACTTTAATTGAGGATGAAGCGGATGCCAATCGTTATGCCTCTTCGGGCAGGAAAAAAGTAAAAACCTTAAAAAAATCCACAATTGAAGAAACGTTTGAATTATGGCAGCAAAAGAATACCGTAAATGAAATTGCCGTACTTAGAAAACTGACAAAACAAACAATTTACAGTCATTTTGTAAAACTTATTATGTCCGGTAAAATGAATATCAGCGATATTTTACCTGAAGATAGAATAAAACAATTAGAACATGTTTTCGATGATTATAAGCAACAATCACTGAATGATCTGAAAGAGCAGGTTGGTGATAAATTTACGTGGGACGAATTAAAATTGTTTAAGGCACACCTGAATACAATAGATTAGTTTAGCCAATACACAAGCATTACAGCTGGGATAAAATAAACTACAATTGTTTTTGCACCTTCATATTCTTTTGCCATTCTTTGTCCCACAAGTAAGAAAAGCAATGTAATACAAGATGCTACTGCTGCGTACAAACCTAAGGTTTCATTATTAAAAATAATTAGCTGTAGCGCACCACTGATACAAAGTATCCCTGAAATTGATTCAAGGATCAGGATTAGTAATAATGACGCAGGCACTATATTTCGGATAGGTGTTTTAGCAAAATGGCCTTTAAGCCAGTTTAAATTATCTTTCCAGTACATGGTTTTATCGTAGCCGGATTGTATGAATGTTATAGCAAGAAGGATCAAAACTAAAATTGGGGCAATGTTGTACATAATGTTATTTTTTATGGATTAATCGTGTAAGTTTAATAGACAGATCAGTAAGGATAATTTTTGCATTACCATTTCGCTCAATGTGATAGATGGCACTAGAAAGTTCTGTAAAAATATCTTTTATATTAGTACCATTTACAAAAGGGGCAAATTTTTCAAGTTCAAATTTATCGGTATGGGTTTCTATATATACTAAATGTTTTGCCTCATAATTAAGCAACAATGCCTGGCGGAACATCTCGATACAAAACTGCAGGAATTTTTTTTGTGTTTCTCTTCCTAAACCTGCAATCTGCTCGCTCCATAAAATTAAGTCCTGAATTGCTGTTGCATTCCCTTTAGCTCTAAAAGCAGCCCTGACCCAATCTACAAACCATCTTTCAAAATGCAGATCTTCCCCATCTTCTTCCAAAATCTGGAGTGCTTTGTTATAATTCCCTTGTGCCTGTCGGGCTATTTTTAAAGCTTTCTCTTCTTTTAGATTATTTTTTATTAATAAAGCCTGAAGTAGTGTAGCATCACTTAATTTATTAAAATGCAAAACCTGGCATCTGGAGCGGATAGTAGGAATGATATCTTCTTCGTTCTCAGAGATCAAAATAAAAAGTGTATTTTCTGTTGGCTCTTCAAGGAGCTTAAGGATTTTGTTAGAGGCAGCAATATTCATTTTGTCGGCCATCCATATAATGATGATTTTATATCCTCCTTCATAGGATTTAAGGGATAATAACCGTAAGATTTCCTGAGCATCGTCAACCCTTATTTCCCCTTGCTTATTCTTTACGTCCAGTATTTTGTACCAGTCAAAAAGGCTTCCGTAACAGTTAGTTTTTAAAAAACGTACCCATTCTGTTATGAAATCCACACTCTTTGGTTTATTCTTTACATCATCAGTAGTAACCGTTGGAAATATAAAATGAAGATCGGGATGCTGCCAATTTTCAAATTTTATGTTACATGCCGCATTACCACCTGTATTTTCTCCATTACAATTGTTACATAAAATGTACTGTGCATAGGCAATAGCAAGAGGTAAAATGCCCGATCCTTCAGGGCCAATAAAAAGTTGGGCATGAGGGATCCTTCCAATATCTGCATTATCGGTAAGATATTTTTTAAGTGGATTTTGTGCTAAAATTTCAGAAAAAAGCATAACGCAAATATAATTCAAAAATAGGATTATATTTTAATTTTATACTACATCTATAACTAAACGAGCTTGCATTAAATGTTAAAATATGTATAAAATAATCTTTGGCATACTTGTTGAAATTGAACATAATTATAATGTTTGATTAAAACAAAGCATATTAACAATAAGAAATAACTGATTTGTTATTTATATGTTAAAAAATATTTCTTTTCATTAACATATTATTTATAAATGTTGAAAAGTTTTATATATTCGAATCTTAATATTAAAAATCGGCTCCCATTGCTCTAAATTATATTCTAACCTATTACTTGTTTAATTTTAAATGAAAGTCTAATTTTGAAAAAATCCCAAAAACTATGAAATCAACTTACTTAAATTTACTAATCTTGTTCTTGTTTGCAACAGCAGCGGTATCAGCACAAAAAACAGCAGCTCCTAAAATCGTAATTAACATAAGGGGTATTGGCACTTACAGTACATTAAAAGATCTCCAGGCAATGAATAAAGGAGATTTAATTACACTTTATAAAGAAAGGGTAAAAATACTTATTAACATTATTCCTTATATGGGAATGACAACAAAAGTAGGCATTACGTTAAAAGATTTAGGTATACCAGTTTCTCCGGAAAATGATAAAGCGATGGATAAAGAGGTTATTAATAGGGCAAATTATTTGTTAGGATTAGACGAATTTTTAAATACCTTTATTGGATATTCTGATAAATCAAACCTTATTTATGCAATCATGTTTTATGAAGATGAATTAAAGAAAATTTACTCTCAGGAATAGCATAGCCAAAATAAAATAATTTGTACCGAATTATAGTATTGCGTATTTCAAATTATATACAGATGAAAAAATTTAAATTAATCTTATTTTTTGTGATGTCAAGTTGCTTTAGCATTACTGCTCAATTGCAGGATACAGGGATAACCGGAGCAAACAATTGGTTAGGAGGTTGGACATCGTTCAAAGCAAATAAAAACGACTATAACGAGACTACAAAGATATTGTATGGTACGATTGATTCAAATTTTACTTTATCGGGTTCTGAGACTTATCTTTTACAAGGAAATGTGTATGTAACCAATAATGCAGTATTAACAATAGAACCGGGAACAATTATTCGAGGAGATACAGACAACAATGGCGTTTTAATTATTACAAAAGGTGCAAAAATCAAAGCTGAAGGTACCGCTAACAGTCCAATTGTTTTCACATCTAATAAAGATTTAAGAAAGCCGGGTGACTGGGGAGGGATAATAATTATTGGTGAAGCCCCTGTTAATAGTTTTGGGGGAATTGCAAACGTTAATTATGAAATAGACTATCAATTCAGAACATATGGAGGTGCTAATGCCGAAAGTGATGCGGGATCAATGAAATATGTAAGAATTGAATTTGCAGGCAGGAGTATTGTAAAAGGACAAAAATTAAGCGGACTTACATTAGCAGGTGTTGGCGACAAAACAAAACTATCAAATATTCAGGTGAGCCACTGCGAGGGAAATTCTATAACGGTATTGGGCGGAAATGTTAATGCAACTAACATAATTTCGTATAAGGCAAAAAATAATGATCTTGATTTTACCCAGGGCACACAATCCAATTTTTCAAATTGCCTTATCATTAAAAATGCTTTCGCATCAAGTAATGAATCGAGGTGCATTACTATAGCATCATATGAAAAAAAGGACAATGTTGACTTTAACAGAAAGTTAACAAAACTTATTGTTGATAATTGCACTATAGTTAATGAAACCGATGGAGAAGCATTTGCCGGTGGTATTATTAAAGAAGCTATATATATCAATAATAACACAACATTTAGCTTAAGGAATAGCATAATATCAGGATTTGAATCCCCTATACTATTTAATAGCGAATTACAGATCACAGATCTTAATCTAAAAAAGATTAATATTCAAGGAGTATTTTTTAACAATTGTAAAAGTAATATGCAATCTGAATTAGGTGGTACCGCAGATGCAGATCTTGAAGATTACTATTCAAGCCCTAATTTAAAGAACAGGTACTCTAAAACTCCTGTCATAGATCTTTTTATAGCTCCTAAAAGCGATAAAACACCGGATTATCGAATAAAAATTGATAAAATAAACTAGATTATTACTAATTTTTTTAAGTCCTTTTGTTTTTGTTAACAAAAACAAAAGGACTTTTTTAACAATAAAAGCTAAATAAATGTTAAAAAAGTAATTTTTATTTATTTTTATAGAATTCATGCACAAAAGCTAGCCTTAGATAGTTTTTTATCGTAATTTTATAATTATTTTTTATTAAATAAATGTTAAAAAAGTACTAAATTTCTTAGGCTCTTTTTCTGATAAATTAACATATGAAAACGAACAGGATAAATTATATTATATTTTGTTTTATACTATTATTTAATAGCACAACAACCTATGCACAAATTGCTATTAATTTTATACAGCCATTTGCTTTTTCAAGTGCATGTGCAAGTAATGGGTTTAATACTTATACTGTAAGATTTACAGTTTCACCTATAGCTAATATCCAAGCCGGTAATCAATTTCAGTTAGAACTTTCAGATGCTACAGGAAGTTTTGCCAATCCGGTAAATGTAGGAGCTCCTTCAACAGCGGCTACATCTACTATAACAATTTCATTTTCATTACCTATAACCGTTTCAGGAGAAGGTTATAAATTACGGGTAAGAAGTTCTGCTCCGGCTACACAAAGTGCTCCTTCAAATGCATTTCCAGCGTATTATAGGGTACATGACATTGATTTTAAGATAAATAATGGATTATCCGCTGTAGCAATATGTACTGGAGGTTCATTTACATTATCTATTGATAACCCTAATAATAATACCTCACCAGTATTCTATCCACAGCTAACCTACAATTGGTATAAGAATAACGTAGAAATAACAGGGCAAACAGGGCCTTCACTAACAGTAACACAGCTGGGAGATTACTATGTAGAAACAAATTATGGTTCTTGTTCCCCTTCTGCTTCACAGTCACAAATTGTTGCAGTTTCAACAGCAAGTGCTGCAAGCCTTACTATTACAAATAGTGGCAGTGATTTTATTTGTCAGGGAGATAGTAGCTTATTAGTATCTAATTTTACAAGCAATCCAGGGTATGAATTTCAATGGTATAACGGAACAACAATAATAAATGGCGCTACTACAGACAATTACGAAGCAACTGGGCCCGGAGTATATAAATTAGTACTAAACACAGGTACATGTACATTAGAATCTAATGCAATTACAATAGGATTAACACCCATAAATGCTACATTGAACCTTCCATCGCCTACTATAATTTCAGCAGGCCAAACTATAGTACTCGAAGTAACAACAGATGTAACTAATCCGGTTTTTGAATGGTTTATAAATGATCAGCCAGTTACTTCTACAGGCAATACATTTGCTGCAACTCGGGCAGGAGAATATAAGGTAATTGTGCGTCAGACAGCAGGATGTGTCACTTCTAAAGAATTAACAATAAAATTAGAAAAGCCGGCCTCTGATCTAATACCAAATTTTGTAAGTGCAAATGCAGACGGCTATAACGATACTTGGGACCTGCCCTCAACTATTTTATCAAAAAGCAATATTGAGGTTAAGATATTAAACAATTTAGGCAAATTAATATATACAAATAGCAATTATAAGAATACATGGCCGGAAGATTTATCCATAATACCAAACACTAACCCCGTTTTTTATTATATAATTTCTGAAAATAACAATACAATAAGCCAAGGCTCAATCACAGTTATAAAATAAAAATGTTAAAAAATTACGTTTTATGTCTTTTCATCTTGGCAGTATCATTAGTATTTTCACAAGAAAATGCTATTGGTTCATTTGATATACCTGTAAATAATGCATTAAAATTTAATAAATTTTTAATTAATCCAACATTTAGTTTTGTCCGGGAAGATTATTCTCAGATTAACATCTTTAATAGAAGGCAGTGGGTAAAGTTTGAAAATGCACCACAACTTTACCTTTTAAATTATACAGGTCAAATAAATCAAAGTTCAAGGTTCGGGGTTGGCTTGTACCAACAAACATTAGGCCTTTTAACGAATTTTGGAGCGCATGTAAATTATGCTTATAACGTGGCACTTTCCGATGAAAACAATTTTGCTTTCGGTCTAAATATCTACTATTACAACAGTGGTTTTGATACAGGAAAAATTATCGCTACAGATCCTGAGCCGCTACAGGATTTAAAATCTAATTTGGTTGCTGTAAAGCCCGGATTAAATTTTGGCACTGCTTTTTTAGATTTTGGTCTAGCTGTAAATAATTTATTTCTTTATAACCTTCAGACAAGTACTGTTGTAAAAGATGATGTAGGAAATAGTTATGTGGGGCATATAATGTATACAGGTTTTTTTGAAGATGCTCAGGGAATTTTAGAGGAAAGTAAATTTACCGGTTTAGTACAAGCAGAAAAAAAAAAAGAAGATACAGGGTATTCAGGCAATTTATTATTTGATGCCCCAAAAATTGGATGGGCACAGGCAGGTTATAATAAATTTTATGGTTTCTCTGCAGGTGTAGGTTTTAACGTAACAAAACGTATTAGTGTTGGCTATACGTATGAACAGGGAATAGGAGACATATCTAAATTAGGGGCAAGTCACGAAATAACATTGGCTTTTATTTTTAAAAAATATGATGATGAAGAATATGCTGATCAGTTAACATATAAACCGGTAAAACAACCGGCCAAAAAAGCAGAAGATTTAGCGGATAAAAATAAGAATGAAACTGATGCGAAAACAGAAAAAGAACGTCTTGCATTAGAAGCTGTTAATCGTTTGGAGCAAGCAAATGAAGCAAAGTTAGAAAGACAAAAGCTGGCTCAGGAAACAGTAAAATTAAAAAATGCCGAAAGACAAAAGGCACAGGAGGCTGTAAAAGCAGAAAGAGAACGTCTTGCTTTAGAATCAGCTGCTAAAAAGCAGTCTATTGATTCAAAACCGATAACAGGTAAACCAAGCTTAGCATTAGAAGAAGCCAACAAGAAAAAAGCAGATGCTAAAGCCGCACTTGAGAAACAACGACTTGATGCTGCCGCACTGGCACAGCAAAATGCAGACAAACAGCACCTGGCTTTAGAAGAAGCCAACAAGAAAAAAGCAGATGCTAAAGCCGCACTTGAGAAGCAACATCCCGATGCCGCCGCATTGGCACAGCAAAATGCAGACAAACAGCGGCTGGCTTTAGAAGAAGCCAATAAGAAAAAAACAGATGCTAAAGCCGCACTTGAAAAACAACGACTTGATGCTGCCGCACTGGCACAGCAAAATGCAGACAAACAGCGCCTGGCTTTAGAAGAAGCCAATAAGAAAAAAGCAGATGCTAAAGCCGCACTTGAGAAAGAACGACTTGATGCCGCCGCACTGGCACAGCAAAATGCAGATAAACAGCGCCTGGTAATAGAAGAAGCCAACAAGAAAAAAGAAGCCGAGGCTAAAGCCGCACTTGAGAAAGAACAACTAGTAGTCGAAAACATTAAAAAATTAAAAGAAAATGATGTTAAAGCTAAAGCATTAGATAATTATAAGTCAGAAATAGACTCTAAAGCAAAGGTATATGACAAATTAATTGTAAGCCTGGATTCTATTGTAAAAGCAAGGGATTTGGATTTAAAACAATTTAAAGAAGAAGGAGATGTGAATACTGACGGCACACAAAAACCATCACAAAAAGTGTTTGTAAGTACCGCAGAAGCTAACCTTCAGCTAGCAGGATTAAAAAAGAACTTAGCTGATAACAAGGCTAAATTTGATAAATTAATTATTGATTTCGAAACAAAAAATAATGAACGCCTTAGTGAATTAAAAGCAAAGGGCATCAATGACTCGGTTACAAAACAAATAAACGAATACTATCTCAAGAACCTAAATGACTTAAAATTAAAAAGGGAAAAATTTATTAAGTTGGAAAAAATAGCAGAACAAAGAATAGAAGAAATCAAAGCAGAAAAAGAGATTGAACGCCAGAGAAGAATTAAAAAAGCAGAATTTGATAGTGAAAAAGAGCGAATTGCAAAAGCACAAAAATCACTTGATGACCTGTTAAAAAATAAAAATCCGAATCCGGCTCAGCCTGCAGTTGTCAATGATAAAACAACATCACCTGCGAAGTCAGATCCATTTAGTTCCGATATTCCTATAATTAAAAATATTACAGATACCGATAGTGGTTACTATTTAGTATTAGATACATTTTCAACAATTGAAGAGCGTGATGCATTTCTGGCACAAGTAATTAATTCAGGAGAAACAAATGTAAAATCGTTTTTTAATGTATATAACAGCAAGTATTACGTATATATAGAAAAGTATGATGATATAAGCAAAGCTGCTGAAGCCAACAAAAAGAAAGGTTCAACACGTTATAATACTAAAATGTTTGTCGTAAAAGTGGAAAAAAGATAATAGTTATTAATAAAAAAATAAAACAGTGTCTATGCTATATTAAATCGCTTGTACTAATTGCCGCCCCTCATCATTTACCTAAATATTGCCCAAATATTACCCAAATATTACCTAACAATAAAAACATGGTTTAACCAACTTTGTTTTTAGACTTACTGATTATAATTATGGAAACAACTACTTTTTCTAGATTTTGCATAATACTTCTGATGATAGCAGTACATACTGCTGTATCGGGACAAAATGTCAAGCCCTTTACCGTACGGTATGACAAAGATTTGAAAGGGGACATGTTGTTGATAGGCAACAACATAATAAATACAAACCCTCCTAACACTCCGTATAGCGGCAATGAATACAACGATAATTTATCAATGCAGTATATTGATATTGATAATGACGCTGCAACATTTAGCTCAAGTAGTGCCAATTTAACAATAACACCAAAAGCAGCCCAATGTTATAAAATTGCCTATGCCGGGTTATATTGGGCGGGTATTTACTCTCAAAGCAAAGTTGATGATGGTACAGTTAACAGGAACAATTTAAATAAAGTAAAAATTAAACTTCCGAGCGGTACATCTTATAATGATATTACTGGACAACTTATTTATGACGGCTACTCCAGTCCTACTACTAATGGAGCAAGAATGCCCTATGCCTGTTATGCAGATGTTACTACATTGCTGCAGGAATTAACAAATGCTAACGGTACCTATACAATAGCTAACGTTATTTCAGGAAGAGGAATCATTACTGGAGGGTTTGCCAGTGGATGGACATTGTATATTGTTTATGAAGATCCATTAGACTCAGCCAAATCAATTACTTCTTTTGACGGGTTTAGTATTATTGGAGGATCAAATGTACTGAACATTCCAATTTCAGGCTTTAGAACTATTCCTATTGGCCCAGTTAGGGCTAAACTTGCATTTTCAGCCCTTGAAGGAGATTTAGGAATATCTGGAGACAGATTAAGAATAAATAGTAATTCATTGACAATTCCAACAAGGCCATTTAACAACTTTTTTAACAGTACTATAAACAATATTAACGGAAACTTTACTGATAGGATTCCTAATAGTACAAATCTTTTAGGGTATGATGCAGGGATACTTAATATTCCCAATGCCAGTAATGCAATCATTAATAACGGGGCAACCTCTGCCACAATTAATTTACAAAGCAGTGGTGATGAATATTTTTATTTTCTGAATGCTTTTGCAGTCGAGATCATTCAGCCCGACATTAATCTGGTAAAAAGGGTTGAAGATGGCCAGGGAACAGATATTACTAATGGGAATGTTGTATTGGGCCAACAATTAGAATATGTTCTAAAATTTCAAAATGTAGGTAATGATAACGCTACTAATTTTACTATAAAAGATATCTTACCTGTAAATGTAAATTTTTTAGATGTTACTTTGCCTCCAGATGTCATGTATACACAATCTCCACCTGGAACACTTAATTTTACAATACCTAATACTTTAGTAACAAGTAGCGGTGCAGAATATGAAATTAAGATAAAAGTAAAAGTAGTAGATGATTGTACAAAATTACGGGATGCATGCTCAAACGAAATAAAGAATCAAGCATATAAAACGTATAGCAGTGCTAATTCAGGACAGGTTGTTGAAAACGAACAGCCAAGCGCAAATAATATTGATGCGTGTCAGATAGAATCCACAGGATCATCCAACTTTTTAGTTAATGTTACAGGTTGTACTTATGAAAGACAGGAAGTTTTATGTGGTACAACTGTAACATTAACTGCGGGGACAGGCTATGTTTCCTATCAATGGCATAATGGTTCACCAGCAACACCAGCAAATATAATTCCGGGTGCTGTAAATCAAACATATGTAGCAACATCGACAGGAACCTATAGTGTTGTAAATACGGCACCAGCTCCGTGCCTTACAATAACTGAAAAAATAAACGTTGTTGATTTTAGCGGGGCAGGATCTAATCCTGTAATACCATATGCAAATCAGGTAGTAATTTGTCCTAATGATGGATCACAACTTCCAAAGATATTTTTATGTGGGGTAGGAGATTCAAAATTTATCCAGACTAATATACTCAATGCTACAAGTATTATTTGGGAAAAATTAAATGAAGCAAGTTGTGCGGAGGTGATTAACAATGATTGCCCTAATGTAGTACCTACATGCACCTGGGTACAAGTTGCTACCGGGCCAAATTACAATGTAAACCAAGCAGGACAGTTCAGGGTTAGGATCACATTTCAGGGAGGATGTTTTAGAACCTATTATTTTAATACTTATCAAAACCTTTTTAATCCTACAGCAACACACAGGGATATTATCTGTACCACAAACGGAAATATTACAGTAAATGGTGTGCCCCCGGGATATGAATTCAGTTTGAATAATGGATCATATCAAGCAAGTAATATTTTTTCAATAACAACTGCCGGAAATTATTCCGTTAACATCAGACAAACTGGCGTCGGAGTAGGTGCTTGTGTTTTTACTCTAGCCGATATACCTATCAGAGTTAGGGATTTTACAGTAGATGTTATAACAGCCCAACCACTATGTGCAGGCTCTAAAGGGAGTATCCGTGTACAGGTGAATGATGTTGAGCCACAATACAGCTATCAATTGCTTTTGGGAAGTACAGTTGTAAATACTGTAGGCCCAATATCAACCAATGATTACACTTTTCCTAATTTAAACCCTGGAACATATACAGTTAGAGTCACTACACCGGATGGATGTAGTTTTACCCAAAACACTACTATAACTGATCCAACAGTCTTAACGGTATCGGCTACCCAGACAAGGCCAATTACATGTAATACAGGCCAGATTACTGTTTCGGCAGCGGGAGGTACAGCACCTTATATTTATACAGTAAGTGGTATAGCAGGGTTTTCTTCAGTACCACAAATAGATATTCCTACAGCAGGCACATATACAGTTACTGTTACGGACTTTAATAACTGTATTGCAACAACATCAGTAAACGTAGAGCAAGTTGCGCCTCCTGTTTATAACGTAACAAAAAGGGATGTTACTTGTCACGGAGCAATGAATGGTGAGATAAGTTTTAATGTAACCAACACTAATGGATATACTTTAGGATATAGTATAAATAATGGTACATCCTATACTACAAATCCGATATTTTCTAATTTAGATATAGGAAATTATATTGTTATTTTACGGTATACAATAGGTACAAGCACATGTTATACAGCACCTGCAACAATATCAATTACGCAACCGAGTACTCTTTCTGCAGCCGGAGGCGTTTCGGAATTGGCAGGTTGTGGGCCTGCGGGTGAGGGAAAAGTCAGGATTACAAATGCACAAGGCGGAGTAGCTCCTTATACTTATAGTTTTGATAATGGCGTTTCTTATGGCGCAGTAAATGAAGCATTTTTATCTCCTGGAACTTATACTCTGTATGTAAAAGATGCTAATGGCTGTACTTTTCCTATGACAGTAACAATAGACGCAGCTCCTAATCCTCCTACTATAACAGTTAGTGAACCGGTTTTTAATTGTAACGGAACAGCGGCAAGTACGGTTACTGTAACAAATGACTCAGGTAATTTTAATTACACTTATTTATTAGATGGTGTTATCAATACAAATAATCCACCTAATATATTTCCGGGTGTAAGTTCAGGATCTCATATTATTACTGTGCAATATAAGATTAAGACTTTGCCGACATATAGTAGTCTTTTAGTCGAAAATTTCGGACAAGGGGCTAACACAACAACCCCGGGAATAGCTGCAGCTTATTGCTGGAATGGGCAACCATATCCAACTGGATCTCAATGTAATAATGTTGCACCACCGGGATTTACCTCTCCGGCATATTGTCGTACCTATAGTCTTGAAGATAATCAGTATGTTGTAACGAAAGCTATTAACCCCAATAATTGCAATTGGTTTGCCTATAGAGACCATACTTCAAATGGGGCGAATGCTAATGGAAGATTTTTAGCTATAAATATAGGATCTGCAGCCGGGCCAAATGGGGTTCTGTATAGCAAACCTATAAATGATGTAGTACCAAATCAACCTATAATTGTTGAGTTATACGTAGCCAACTTACTTAGAGCCGGAGTTGCAGGTGCAGCTCCTGATTTTCTGATACAATTAGTTGACGGATCAAATAATGTAGTAGCCTCTCAACTTGTAGGATTAATAACTAATACAACTAACGGCTGGAAATTCAAAACACTATCATTAAATCCAGGTGCAAACACAGCCTTAACTTTTAGAATTCGTTCAGGAAGCACTCAATATAATGGTAATGATGCTGCAATAGATGATATCAATGTGTATCAAATCCCTAAAATATGTGTCATAGAAAAGAATTTCCCTATTTTCATTAGTACCAACAGGGCCTTTACATCTCAAATTACAGGGTATAAAGATGCCAGTTGTAATGGTTTAAATGATGGGGAGATTACTATTGCTGCTCAAAATTTTGATCCTGCATACGGTTTTGATTACTCATTAAATAATGGTACAACATGGGTAAACAGTCCTACATCACCAGTTACAGTAACCGGATTAGCAGTTAATACGTATAATATCCTTGTGCGTTACAATAATACTTCAGGAACCTGTTCTTATCCGTTTACACAAACAATATCTAATCCGACAGCAATTATTACATCGGCTTCAGTAACCAGGCCGGCAACGTGTACAAGCGGAGGAACTATCACTACATATGCGAGTGGGGGATCTTCGGTATATCAATATCAGTTAACCAATAGCTCTGGAACTATTATTGTTCCTTTCCAGAATAGTGGTGTATTTAGCAATATAGCTCCCGGAGACTATTTGGTCTCAGTAAGAGATAGTAATAGCTGTATTAATCCAACTTCAACCACAGTAACAGTAAATGCACCAGCATTAGTTACAGCAACAATAGATAATACCTCAGATTTTTGTTATGACGGTACCAATGCCGCCACATTGGTTGTGACACCTACAGCGGGAGTGGGTCCTTTTCAGTACAATATTAACGGCGGTCCTTTTCAGTCCGATAATACCTTTGGGAACCTGACACCGGGCAATTATGATGTTATAGTACGGGATAGTAATGGTTGTACCGTTACCCTTCCGTCACAAACCATTGCCCCACAATTAACGGTAAATACTGTTTTAACCAAAGACCTGGATTGTACGGCTTCACCTAGTGCAGTGATAACCGGTACGGTCAATGGTGGCTATCCCGGTTTTACCTATCAGGTAGCTGTTAACGGAGGTGCTTACGGTGCATCGGTAGCAGTAACAGG
>DASVUQ010000362.1:0-2155 GCA_036386975.1 Flavobacterium sp.
CGGCCCATAGGTATAGGATGCCACTCTGAAAATCATTCCCACTACAGAGCTGTCGTTAATAGAATTGAAAAATATTATTACTAGGAACATCAGGAATGAAAATCCCACATGAACAAAATGACGTGTCCGCACTACGTTAGGTTTGTTGAGGTTTTCTGTTTTGTCCATCCCCAGAAAATCAACACAAAAAGAAGTAGTCAATGCTGTTAAAGCCGAATCGGTTGTAGCAAATGTAGCAGCCGTTAATCCCAGTAGAAATACTACCGAAGGAATAAACGCTAAATGATGAAAAGCAATTTCAGGAAAAAGCAAATCGGTTCTTGGTTTTCCTGTGATCAAATCTGTTGGTACGGCTATGCCATTGGTGTCAGCGTAAATATAGAGCAGCGCACCTACACTAAGGAAAAAGATATTGATTAATACAAAAATCCCCGTAAATGTAAACATGTTCTTCTGGGCTTCGCCAATATTTTTGCAGCTCAAGTTCTTCTGCATTAAATCCTGATCCAGTCCTACCATTGCAATAGTGACGAAAATTCCGCCAAGAATTTGTTTTACAAAATGGAATTTGCTTCCTATAAAATCTTCATAGAAGAACACCTTAGAATAATTACTGTTTTTTACCGCTTCAAAAGCATCAAAAACGGAAAAGTCCAAACTACGGCAAATAAAGAATATCGTTAGGAATACTGATGACACAAGGAAAAAAGTTTGTAGTGTATCGGTAATAATAATTGTTTTCAAACCACCGCGGTAAGTATAAGCAAAAATCAAGGCCAATGAAATTAAAACAGTTACGGCAAAAGGAATCCCGTAATAGTCAAAAACATAACGCTGAAGCACGATAACAACCAGATACAACCGAAAAGCAGAGCCAATAGTACGACTGATCAGGAAAATAGTTGCAGCGGTTTTGTATGAGTATGTCCCGAGCCGTTTCTCAATGTACCCATAAATAGAAGTCAGGTTCATCCTGTAATACAATGGTAAAAGTATTTTGGCAATAATAATAAAGCCTATAGCATTTCCTAAAACAAACTGGAAATATTTAAACTGTTCCCCGTTAGGAGAACCTACTTCACCAGGAACAGATATGAAAGTTACTCCGGAAAGTGCAGTCCCAATCATTCCAAAAGCCACCAGGTACCATTTAGAGTTTTTGTTGGCTTTAAAAAAAGCTTCATTACTGCTGTCTTTTTTGCTGACAAAGTAAGAGATGATAAACAAAAACCCGAAATAAACGGTGATAAGGGATAGTATTGCAAAAGGCGTCATGAAACTATTTTTAGTCGGGCCAAAATACAAAAAGTAATTTAAGAATTAAGAATAGATTAGACCATTTTTATTATGAAAGTAATAGTAGAGAAAGGAGGAACAAAATGTTTCATTACACTATTTTGGTATTCACCAATTAATTAACTTTGCGCCTATGGAATTTTCTTCAAAATTATTAGAAAAAGCGGTGGGTGAAATGTCACAATTACCAGGAATAGGCAAACGTACTGCGCTTCGCCTGGTATTGCATTTACTAAAGCAACCTGGTGAACAAACCCGCTTTTTATCGCAGGCTTTACTCAATATGCGTGAAGAAATTAAATTTTGCGAAAGCTGTCATAATATTTCTGATGTTACTATATGCGAAATTTGTTCCAACCGGAACAGGAACCATGCATTAATCTGTGTTGTAGAAGATATCCGGGATGTTATGGCAATAGAAAACACCGGTCAGTTCCGTGGTATTTATCATGTATTAGGGGGCAAGATTTCGCCTATTGATGGTATTGGCCCAAGCCAGTTAAAAATTAGTTCACTGGTTGAAAAAGTAAAAGCTGGAAATGTACAGGAAATTATTTTTGCCCTTAGCTCGACTATGGAAGGGGATACTACTAATTTTTATATTTATAAGCAAATAAAACAATATGACGTTATCACCTCGACCATTGCACGTGGTATTTCGGTAGGCGATGAGCTGGAATATGCCGATGAGGTTACTTTGGGAAGAAGTATTTTGCAAAGAGTGCCATTCGAAAATTCATTTAACGGTAATTTTTAAGATTAAATGACATTCCATTTTATAATTCTAAAGTAAAAACTATATTTGTTACTAATTAATATCACATGAATAAAGCAATAGCCTTTTTTTTATCGATTTTAG
>DASVUQ010000363.1:0-16260 GCA_036386975.1 Flavobacterium sp.
TATCTGCTTTAGAAATATGATTGTTACGAAGGTTGTTTAAAATTGAAATAAACTGATCGTCTGTCTGTCTGAAAATTTTTAATAATTCTATATAAAGTGGTGGGTGTTGCTGCATTACATGGGAATGAAAAAAGAATTTTCCTTTATAATAATTCCGTAAAATGCCCCATTCTTCGTCACGTATTACCGGGGGAAGCTGCAATAAATCTCCTATAAAAAGTACCTGGGCCCCACCAAAAGGTTGTTGGTTTTTACGAACACTTTTCATCATACAATCTATTGCATCCAGTAAGTCAGCGCGAAGCATACTTACTTCATCAATGATCAGTAACTCCATATTCTGGATTACTGCTTTTCTTGTAGCACTCATTTTAAAATGCCTGCGCAATGTGCCGGGGGTTTCGAATTTTGTATTCCCGGAAAATGGCACTCCTGCATGTACAGGTATAAAGCCGCTAAGAGGTAACTGGAACATGGAATGAATAGTAACTCCTCCTGCATTTAGTGCCGCTATTCCTGTTGGTGCGACAACAACAGTGTTTTTATGTGTGGTGTCGATGATTTCTTTTAGCAGCGTAGTTTTACCTGTTCCTGCCTTACCTGTAAGAAAGACAGATTTTTGAGTCTGGTTTATGAATTTCAGGGTATATTGTGCGGCTTCTGTTAGTGTTTTCATGGCATATAGTGTATTGTATAAAATTAGAGAATTTATGCAATACTACAACTTTATTAAAAAAAATACCTTCGATCAATAAGAGGAAGGTATTCAATACTAAATAATTATAACTTATTTACTTTTTCGTTTCAGCTTTAGGAGTTTTAGCGTCAGCTTTGTCGTCCTTTTTAGCTTCTTTTTTATACCTGTCGTTGAGTTGTTTTACTATATCATTGGTAATATCATATTTGTCTTCTGCATATAAAACAGTAGCATTTTCTCCTGTACCATAGATATAGGAATAGCCTTTTTCTTTACCATAGCTTTTAATGAACTTTTTTACACCGCTTACTAATGTATCCATCTCAACACCCATTTCCTGTTGCAATTGCTGCACCATAGATTGTTGCGCATATTGTAATTGCTGTTCTCTCTTTTGTAAAGCAGCACCATTTTGTTGTGCCCATGCCTGACCATTAGCCTGTGCATTTCTTTGAAAATTTTCAGCATCAGCTTTAAATCTCTTTATTTCTAATTCTAACTCACGTCCCATTTCTGTAGACTTATTTTTGTACTTGGCTTGAATATCTTTAGCCTCTGTATATTCTTCTAATAATTTTGAAGTATCTACATAAGCAGTTTTTACTTCTTTAACTTCTGCAGTTTTATTGCAAGAAATAATCGAAAGGGCAAGTGCGATAATTACAATTGTTTTTTTCATTCTAAATTTACTTTGTTTTTATTTTTTAAATATTTTCAAATGTAATAAAAATATTTTCAAACTACCTATCCTATTAAATGCAAAATAGAGTGAAGACAGCTCATTACTTTTAACTATTGTTATTTTATAAACTATTTTGTTTAGCTATTAAAATTGGCTTTAAATAAAGCGTTTTAAAGGCCTTTTTATAAAAACGCATAATTTGATAAGCTACTTATTGCAAACGTTGCAAAAAAAGCTTGTATTTCAATTTTATTGATTTTTTATGATATAAATATGTGATGAATACTCTAAATTTTGCTTTGCTTTCCTATTTGATTTCATTCCTACCATAAAGGCCATTAAAAAATTCATGTAACCGCGTTTGTATTTTTCAGATAGGAGTGCCACATAAAATGCATCAAACTTCATAGGCAAAATATTTTTTAATACCATGCCTTTATCATAAAACAATTTTTTTATAGCTGTTTTAGAAAAATGCCAAAGATGCCTGGGTACGTCATAAGCCGCCCAAAATGATTTATAATATTTAGCATCATAAGAATTAAAATTAGGTACAGCAATAATAATTGTTCCATTGGGCTTTAAAAGTCTTTTTAATTCTTTTAACTGAAATTCTAAATCCGGGACATGTTCCAGCACATGCCACATAGTGATTACATCAAACGAATGGTTTTTTAAATTCTTGGTGCTTCCTTCAAAACTGACGCCTTTTTTAGAGGCGATTGCTTTTGCTTTTTGATTCGGTTCAATCCCTGTTACCTGCCAGTTTTCTTGTTTTGCAATAGAAAGAAAATCGCCTGTTCCGGCACCAATGTCTAAAATAGCTCCTTTATCAGGATGCATCTGGTTAATCAGGTTGATTTTATTTTTTAATGCTATTCTTCTAATATACTGATACACTTTTTCAAATAAAGAACGGGTGCCGTCAGTGTGAGAGATATAATCTTCACTTTCATAATAAGCGGGTAACTCTTTTAAAGTGGGCTTAGGGAATGTAATTAGTAAGTCCAGTTTTAGATCATGGTGTAATCCAAAGGTTTGTTTGGAAACGGAATGATCTTTGACTGTTAGGAAAATTCTATGTTTATTTTGATCCATTTATTTATTGAGGTATTCTGTTTTAAGTACTTTTAAGTAGTTGATAATAATATTTTTGTAGAGCGAGTTGGGCTGAAGGCAATCTTCATTTCTGTTATTAATAACTGAAATGGCTATAAATGCCGGTTGATTTCCGATTTTGGCTGATGCCGGTTCTAAATTTTTTACATAAAAATTAGAAGATACTATGTATTTTTCAAATTCATCATTATCATAAAATAGGAGTTTAAATTCTTCATTAATGATACTAACATTAACTTCTTTTACGGCATAATTGTTTAAATTAAATGCTGAAACTATATATTGATCAAAGGGTATATTTTTTTGATTGTTTTCAAAAACAAATGCATTTAAACTTTTATGGCCTAAAATTTCTTTTCCGTTCTCTACTATCAAAAAATCAGGTATTTCTATTCTTTGTTTAGTAGTTACACAACTTATCATAACAAAACATAAAATAAAAAGTATACTTCTATTCTTCATCTTATAAAAAATATATGTTCCACGTGAAACATTAGGTTAAAATAAAAGTTTAAAATTAACGGCCCATGTAGATCAACAATACAGAAACATCACTTGGTGACACACCACTAATTCGTGATGCCTGAGAAATAGTAACCGGGCGGATTTTTGAAAGCTTTTGTTTGGCTTCAATAGACATGGATTTTATTTTATTATAATCGAAATTCTCAGGAATTTTTACATCTTCAAGCCGTGTTAGTTTATCGGCATTATTACGTTCCTTTTCAATATAACCGGAATACTTTACCTGGATTTCTGCCTGTTCAAGGATTTCCTGATCAATAGTATTCGCGGCGACATATTCTTTTACTTTATCAAATTGCATTATATCTTCCAAATCTATTTGTGGACGAGAAAATATTTTAAACATCTTATCAGACTGATTTACCAATGCTGTTTGTTTCGCCTCTAAAATAGGGTTTGCTTCATGATGCGTTACACTGGTTTCCTTAAAAAAAGCGACCATCTTTTCTGATTCGTTTAATTTATGCTCCATACGTCGTAAACGCTTTTCTGAAGCCAAGCCAATTTCATACGCTATCGGGGTTAATCTAAAATCTGCGTTATCCTGGCGTAACAATGTCCTGTACTCTGCTCTTGAGGTAAACATACGATAAGGCTCTTCTGTTCCTTTTGTGATCAAATCATCAATTAGTACACCAATGTAGGCTTCATCCCGTTTCAATATTAAAGGTGCTTTTTCCTGTATTTTTAATGATGCATTAATCCCTGCCATCAAACCTTGTGAAGCCGCTTCTTCATATCCTGTAGTTCCATTAATCTGGCCTGCAAAATACAAACCCTCAACCAGTTTCGTTTCTAAAGTATGTTTTAATTGTGTTGGTGGGAAATAATCATATTCAATCGCATATCCAGGCCGAAAGAATTTTACGTTTTCAAATCCTGCAACAGATCGTAATGCTTTGAATTGGATATCTTCGGGTAATGATGTTGAAAAGCCGTTTACATAAACTTCTACGGTATGCCATCCTTCCGGTTCTACAAATAACTGATGCCTTTCTTTATCTGCAAACCGATTAATTTTATCTTCGATTGATGGGCAGTATCGTGGCCCGATACTTTGTATCCTTCCGTTAAACATTGGCGAACGATCAAAACCTTCACGAAGTATATCATGTACCTCAAGAGAAGTATAGGTCATGTGACACGATTTTTGAATAGACAACGGCTGCGTTACATCAGAATAAGAAAATTTATCCGGCTTTGCATCGCCCTTTTCTTCATTCATTTTAGAATAATCCAAAGATCTTCCGTCAACTCTTGGCGGCGTTCCTGTTTTCATTCTTCCCGCTTCAAATCCGGCTTTGACTAAATCTTCGGTTATTCCGTACGCTGCACTCTCCCCTGCCCTTCCTCCACCAAATTGCTTTTCACCAATATGAATAAGTCCGTTAAGGAAAGTCCCATTGGTTAAAACTACTGCTTTAGATCGGATTTCTACACCAAGAGAAGTACGTATGCCGGAAACCTTTCCGTTTTCAATAATAAGCCCACTCACCATTTCCTGATAGAAATCTAAATTTGGTGTTTGTTCCAACATCAACCGCCATTCCTCAGCAAACCGCATACGGTCGCTTTGCACCCTTGGGGACCACATGGCAGGTCCTTTTGATTTATTCAACATCTTAAATTGAATAGCTGTTTTATCTGAAATTATACCGGAATAACCACCCATGGCATCAATTTCACGCACAATCTGACCTTTTGCAATTCCACCCATGGCAGGATTACAGGACATTTGGGCAATATTTTGCAGGCTCATGGTGATCAATAATGTCTTAGAACCCAAATTTGCAGATGCTGCTGCAGCTTCAGAACCAGCATGACCGGCTCCAACTACAATAACATCATATATTTCATTAGTAAACATGCTACTATTATTTTTGTTTAATAATGTTCCACGTGAAACATTGTGTGAAGAATTTATAACTATAATTAGTTTGAAATTTTAGTTTCTATAAGACCTATTGTTCCACGTGGAACAGGTTTATCTTTTCATTTTCTTTGATGCGCATTAAAGCTGCATCTTGTTCTGTTTTATCTTTGTAACCACAATAATGTAATATGCCGTGTGCTATGACTCTCTTTATTTCTTCATCAAAAGAGACTTCATAATCTTTAGCATTGTCTGCTACGCGTTCCACAGAAATAAAAATATCGCCGTTCAATTCATTGCCCACAGAATAATCAAAACTTATGATGTCTGTTAACGTATCATGTTGTAAATATTCCATGTTGATTTTATGAAGATACTCATCATCACAAAATATATAATTAATATCGCCTTCACTTTTATTTTCGGACTCGATAACTTTAGAAAGCCATTGCGAATAATGGTTTTCATTGTCTAATTCAAAGGCTGTTTCGTAGTTAAAGCTAATCATTCTTCTTAAAATATTCCTGAACCTTAAGGTTAAAATTGGAGCGCAAAGGTAAGCTTTGTCTATTTAAAATCTCAATACTATTCAAATAATCTTTGACATTGGCCGGTAAAGCATTTGTCTGGTTATTAAACTGTTTTTTACTGGTTTCTGCCTGGCGCTTTTCTTCTTCGCCCTGCTCCTGAATAGCTTTATCAAGCTTCAATAACTCTTGTTTTACATTTAATATCCTTTGCAGTACTTCATTTTTAAAACCTTTGTTAAGTAACTGTTTTTCAATGTCTTTCATTTGATCCAATGCCCTTTGGCTATTACCACCAAGCCCCTTTTTATTTAACTCCTTTTCCAGTGCTTCACGGAGTTGTTTTTGCTCTTTATATATCTGCATAATCTCGCCTGCATTGCCTTCACCGTCTTCTCCAGTATTTCCATCACCGCCAGATTTTCCTTTTTCTCCGGGCTTACCATTTTTTCCTTGCCCCTTTCCTGGATTTTCCCCTGGTTTCTCACCAGGCTTGTCACCTTCTTTCATACCCTCTTTCATTTTTTCACCAAGCCCTTCCTGCTTCTTTATAATATCCGGTAGTTGCATACCCTGTTTTTGACCTGGTTTGGGCTTTCCTCCGGAACTTCCTGAAAGTGACATTTGCATATTATTCAAGGCATCACTTAGCATATCTGCTAATTTATTTGAAGAAGAAATAGTATACTGCTGGTGCGACACGCCTTTTGAAATTAGTGATTCCACTAAAGATTCCAATGCCTTATTCATGTTATAATGCACATTCCCTACTTCCTTAGTAATGTTCTCAGAAATTTTGGGCTGACGCAATGACAATGCAAACAAACTATCATCGACATGCTGGAACTGTAAACGCAAATCCTGTTGCAACTTTAAATTTTTATTAAATGCTGGTGCGCCTTTTTTAATGTTCCTGAACTGACCCATAAGGTCTTCCTGAGAAAAAGAAAATGCCAAAAGATTGTCCAGGATTTGCCTTAGCATGGCAACGTCTTCTTCCATTTGTTCTTTCTCACCGGCACTTAGTTCTTCCTGCATCTGAGCACTCATTTCTTTCATCTTTTTTGAAGCACTTTTTTGTTTTGGTTTAGCTGATGCTTTACTATCTTTTTGTAATTCTTCCGAAGCTTTTTTCAAATCTTCATCAATACTTTTTTCCTTTTCAGGATCAGCCGGTATGTCCATTGGAGATTTTAACTCCTTATTTTCCTTTTGAAGCTCTTTTAAATCCTGTTGGATTTTATCGAACTGATCGTTAATTTCTTTTTGTTTTTCGACAGTGTTGTCTTTGCCTTTCTCCGATAATTCTTCCTGCTTCTTAGAGAGTTTATCTAATTTGTCTGCGAGTTGTTCCGCTTTCTTTTCTACATAGTATTTCTTGGTCAGTTCTACCAGTTGTTCTAAATTCTTAACCTGGTTCTTATTGTTTTGTTTGAACTTATCCATCTTCTCTGCCATTTGCTCCTGGTTGATTTTATCATTGAGTTCTTTAAGCTCATCGAGAAGCTTCTGGTTTTTTTCTAATTCTTTTTGAGTATTTTCTAAGCGTTTTTCTAGCTCTTCTTTGAATTCATCTTTCTTATCTGTTTTAAATTGCTCCAGATTATCTTTCATTTTTTCCGCAAACTGCTTCATCATTTCATCTTGTTGCTTCTGGCGTTTAATGAAATCACTGACTTTCTGCTGATCTTTGAATTCAAAACTACTTTTTTCTTTGGTTGATTTTTGAAGTTTATCCAGATCCGAAATTTGTTTCGCCTGATTCTTTAACGACTTTTGCATACCAGAAATATTCTCATTCTGTTGCTGCAATAGCTGATCTTCTTTTTCTTCTACTGTTGCAATACGGTTTACAAAGACAGAAGATTTGCTGCTTTTAAAATGGTGTAGGACATCATTGTCAAAAACTTCAAAGTAATATTCATAAGCCACGCCCTCATCTACAGAAAGTGATCCTGGAAAAGTAAATACGAATTGATCGAATACATCACGTTTTACATTCAATGCACCACGGCGAACAGCGTCTGGTTTATCTTTTGGATAGTAAACTACCATTAGTTTAGATAAACCGTAGTCATCAGAAACCTGGCCAACAACAACTGACTTATCTACTTTTAAACTGTCCGGCGCATGGTTTACTTCTATCTTAGGATACTGATCTTTAATTACAGAAATTTGATAATTCAATTTTTCAAACTCTTTTACTTTATCATTAGAAGTAATAATTTGATACTCCAGATTGTTACTAATACTTTTAAGAAATTGAAAGTTATTCTTTGTTGCCGTAAAATTACTAGTGCTTTTTTGTTCTGAAAATATAACCGACTCAGTGGCAAGAGCGGCTACTTTCCACGTAACACGAGTACCTTCAGCAACCACTGCATTTCCGGTACCTTTAACAACTTCTGATTTCTTATTCAGATATGCCGGAAAATCAAGTACCATTTCGAAATTAGTAATGGTGGGCACTGCAACAACAGAAAGCTGATAATCTGCAGAAGCAACTCCATTGGCTTCTACATGAAAATTAATATTTTTTGCAGGCCTGGTAAATTTATATTCAAAAATTCCCGGCTTACTACTTTCCATAAAATAACTTTCCTGACCAATAAAAATCATCGCATGCTCCGGAGTTATATTACCCTGAGATTTCATTTGTAAAACAAAATCATTGCCTTGTTCGGTTTGTAAATTTTTATTTAATACAACAAATTCAAATGGCGCAGGTGGAAGAAACTGTGTTTTGAAATGCACTACCCTATCCAGACTTTCAGTGAGAATCGTACTGTTTCCGGATAAGTAGAAAAAAATAAAGAACAGTATAGGAATAACCGCTACAGGCAAAAACTTATTATTATTACTGAAATTTATAGCATTAGTAAAAGGTACCGGCTGTAAAGAATGTGCTTTTTGTTCTATTGAAGCCAAAGCTAATTCTGATTTGTTCTGATCATAGCTTCCCTGATTATAATGGGCCAGTTGCAAAAAGTTAATTAACTTATCATTTACTTCAGCAAAATGATTGCCTATTATTGTTGATGCTTCATTATAACCGATGCCTTTCTGGATCCTGAATAATTTAAAAACAGGAAATAATATAAACCGCAACATAAGAAAAAGTTCTACCAGAAGAAAAGCATAAAATAACAATGTTCTACCAAAAGGCTTTAGCCAAAGAAAGTGTTCAATAAAAAGCGTAAATAAAAAATACAACAATCCAAGCCCAATGAAAAAAATCATACCTCTGATTAATTCATTGGTATAATATTTCCTGATAAAAGCTTCTAATTTTTGATAAATTAACGATGTTGTTTCCACAGTAAGTAGGTCATTAAATTCTAACTTATAAAAGTAATAATTTTTGTGTAATACAGGAAGTTAAAAAACCAGCTTAAAGAGCTAGAATCAGGAACAATAAATAAATGATTATTTTCAATTAAAAAGTTGCTTATTAAGAATATAATATTATATATTTGCATGAAATATAAGTTTATAATCTTAACTAATAATCATGACACCCGAAGAAAAAGAATACTATGACAATTTAAAAGACGGTAAAATCATAAATGATTTTATATTTGAACAGTTATTTGAAAATACTGGCGATACTGTGGTTCCACGCGTTGATAAAAGGTTCAGGCTGATTGGTGGTATCCCTTTTGTATCTGATGCTAGTATAACTAGTTTTATGCCCAAAATACAATTCCAAAATCAAAACTTACAGAGCATACAAATTAGGAACAATGCAACTGAAGCAGCTATAAGCCCGTTTGATAAGAAAATAATCATACTGCCTTTTGATGTAAATAAAAGAGGGAATTTTAGCGACTCCTTTTATATCCAGAGAGATCTTCTCGATTTTGGATACGGTTCTGCAGGACTATCTAAAATAAGCCCGGAAGATTTGGATAAAATCGGGAACGGCGAAGCATCACCGTTTTATATTGACAAAGAGGTAAAACAAAACGAAAACGAAGCTGAAGAGTATTATAATAAAAGCTGGCTAACCGATGCAATATATAATTCCGACGACCTTATTATGCATTTTGTACGTACAAAAGATGAAAGTGGCACTTTACTGCTTAAAATGAATCTAAAGGCTTACAATCAACTAAAAACAGGTTCAAAAACCTATATCGATACTATAGCTTCAGGCCTGCAGCCTTTTATTAATGAAAGTTCCGATTATACGTTTTCTGCCGGCAAAATAGCATCAGTCATCGAAGGGGAGCTGGCCGCCCAGAGACAGGACATGGAAAACCGGTATGACCCTACTGTCAGGGCATTTCAAAAACACGGAATACGTGAGGTGTTCTATCAAAACAAATGTGACAATGGTACTTTAGTGACTGTTCATGCCTATTTGAACAGCAATACCATCTCTTATACATACAGCACGCTACAGAAAGCAAAAGCGGCGAGCGGCCTTGACCTGGGCAATGATGCTTTTGTAATTTATAAAAAATACGGAAAGTGGGAAAAAAGCGAACTGCCAATTGATTTTTTGTATAACAATGGTAAATGTCCTGATTCAGAAAAAGTAAGCGAGGAAGAGACAAAAGATATTTCAGCTAAGTTACCTGAATTTTTTAAAGCCTCAAACTTAAAAGGAAATGATAAAATATTAGCCTTGCTAGATAAGAAACTAAAAAAACTTTTAACAAACCCATTTTATAAAGATGTAAAACTAGCAGTAAATATTAAAACATACCCTAATAACTACAAAATTATTGCCGCAAACAGTTTCGAAAATATACGGCAAATAAAAGCTCAAAATGATAAAATAACTAAATCATATTATCAAAATTGTGAAGGAGTACCTGATATAACAATTGATATAATTATCGATGAAAAAGGAAATCCAATTATAAAGAACAACGTCAATCCCAATTACTTAAAAGAATATGAGGATCAATGGAAAACAGAAGCCAAGAAACGCGGCCTTAAAGTTGACATACCTGCTCTGAGGGAACAGGTAAAAACAGACCTGGAAAATCTTGCAAAAGAAACCGATGCACTAAGCTTTTACAAAAAATTTGTACAAAAAGCGAAAGCATTGGTTTCAGACAACATTGCCGATTATGTAGAAGCCATTGCGGCCACCCAGAAAATCGCGAAGAATGTATGGAAAGAAGGTACTGTAAATAAAAGTACCTGGCATACCAAAGAAGAAGACCATAAACAATGGCCGGGCTACTGCCGGTTTGAGCCGACAATTGCCGGGGTTGAAGACGGGGTTATCGACGAGATTGTGGGCATACCCATGGCCATAAAAGGTGTGTATGAAATCGCAACAGACGACGAAAAACAGAAAGCCCTGATGGGGATGTTTACCAGCGAAGGAATGGCCAACCTATATAAAGGGCTACAGCAGGAAGTAAAAGACACCTACAACGATGAGGAAAAAGGAAAGCATTTTGTAGGCCAGACTACGGTTTCTGTAGTATCGATGATGGCCGGTGTCGGGTTGCTTACAAAAGCCAAAAAACTGGATGACATTGTTGAACTAGGGACCGATTTAGAAAAAGTAATACCCGATGCGAAGACCACAAAATTTCTAGATGACTTTAAAAAAGCCGACCGCCACGTTGATACCGATAAAGCTTTAAAAGAAATTACAGAAGAAGTTGGAGGTGAAGGGATACTGGAATCTATAGATGAAATAAAAGATTTAACTAAATTTGCAGAAAAGCAGAAAAATAAATTTACATGGAAAGAGCTTAAAGCATTTTTTGAAAGAGGGAATAATTTTAATAAAAAAGTTAGAGATAAGATTCCTATAAAGTATGATTTTCATGAAGTTACTGTGGAACAAGTGGTAAATGGAAAAGTTAAAAAGTATCGATTAGATTCTTATAATGAGGGATTAGAAATTGTATCACGAAAAGCAACAGATTTTGAAAAAATACAATCTTCTACATTTGAAAAATACCTAAAAGAATTAGTAAAAAAATATCCTGAAGGTGCGAAAATTACTGCTCCAAAGTTTGGAAATCAATTGAAAAATAAAGTTTTAAAAGGAGAATTAAAAATAGAAGTTCCAGAAACTAATAAAATATCTTCAAGATTAGAAGAGTTTAAAAAATTAGCCGAAAAATATAAAGTAGAAATTGTTTTTGAACCAGAATAGATATAAATTATGATACCAGAAATAGAAAAAAGAATTTTATTCAAAATTAGCTTCGCTGAAAAATATTTGTCAATCCGAAAGGAGTTTAGAAATGATGGCATTAATACGCCAATTTTTAAAAAAAACGAAATAATAACTATTTTCAAAGAATTAGGTTATCCTTGCAATTATATTGTTGGGGGTGCTTATGTAATTGAAAGACAGTATAAAGATTATAAGTTTGAGTATAGTTTTATAATCAGTAAGAATTCTGTAAATATATATTTGCATATATATAAAAAAAATAGCTACATAGAAAATAGAGTTACTAATATTGGTGCTTTTTTAAGGTACGTACCTTATAATCAAGAATTAGCTGAAAAAATAAATGCTAGTTACGGATTAAACTCATTAAGAGATTTGAAAATTTTTCTTTATAAAAATATAGCTTTATGTGATGAATTTGTAAATGAATATATCAAAGAAATCAATGCTGGTAATGCACCAGAATAAAAAGAATCAAAATAATCATAAAAGCTATCCAATCGGGTAGCTTTTTTGCAGGTTAATTTATGGATTTAAATTTTTTAACTAATAGATTTGTATAAAACAAAAATAAAAAGAGATGATACGTCAATTTGAAAAAAGTATTTTTGAAAAAATTAAATTTAGGCAACAAATACTTGTAATATCTTTAATTTTTTCAGGAAGAAAATTTAATTTAAAAAAGCGAATTTGTGTTTTTGTACTTGTTCTACTTACAACACCCTTACTTGCACAACATCAACCACAAGATGCAGACGATTTTTTAAATGTTTTTCCAAAAAATATAAAAAAGACAAAAATAAAATCAATAAAAACGTTTGTATATGATATAAAAAATCATGATTCATTGTCCTATGACCCTAATAATTATTATTTATACCATTTTGAATATGACGAAAAAGGTTATTTAATAAAAAGAACAAAAAATTATTATTATAATAGCTTAATCGAATTTCATTATAAAGAAATATATCACAATGACGAAAAAGGCAATACTAAAGAACTTATAGTGTATAAAACCGAAGATTCCATTGATTATAAAATAAAAGAGGTCTATAATTCCAATGAGTTAAAAATTCAAAATTCAAAAATAAATTCTTTGGGAGCAATTGAATTTAAAACCAATTACCTATATAAAAATAAATTATTATTTAGGGAAAATTATTACAAATTAGATATTGAAAACAATACTTTAGTTCTAGACGAATATGCACTATATGGATACGATAAAAAAAATAGAATCACTAAGATCGTTAACTATTCGGAATCTGAAATTACAGCAATTACTTCAACAAAATATAAAAAGGGTGAAACCACTCAAGAAGCAAGTCATATAAGTCATTTTAACACACTAGAAGATAAGTATATTTCAAAGTATAATGAAAAAGATCTTTTAATTGAATATTCTTATCCTGTAAATACATGGATAAAGGGAGTCGAGTCAAAAAAAGTGGAAACTATTAAAAATCAATATAATGAATTTGATAATATAATCAAACAATCAATAAATAAAAATCTAAGTTACTATTTTGAATACAAGTATGATAGCAAGAATAATTGGATTGAAAGAATTGACTTTGAAGATAATTATGCGAAAAAAATCTGTATTAGAAAAATTGAATATTATGATTAATTCATAAAAGCTATCCTAACCAGGTAACTTATTGCTTTTCGAAATCTATTACAATCAAAAGTAAGCCATTAACAGATAGCCAATGACAAAGGGGTTTTTCTACAAATTTTGAACTTTTGGCTTATAACTTAAATTGTATCTTTGCTCCAAAATTCATATAATGTCGAAACCAGTTCGTGTGCGTTTTGCACCAAGCCCAACCGGGCCATTACATATTGGCGGTGTCCGTACCGCATTATTTAACTATCTGTTTGCTAAAAAAAACGGAGGCACGTTTTATATTCGTATTGAAGATACAGATCAAACCCGTTTTGTTCCCGGAGCCGAACAATATATAATGGAAGCATTAGAATGGCTAGGCATTGCACCGGATGAAACTGTCGGCAAAAATGAAAAGTTTGGCCCATACAGGCAATCCGAAAGAAAGCATTTGTACCAACAATATGCCGATCAATTAATCGCTACCGGAAATGCCTATTACGCTTTTGATACGCCGGAAGCTTTAGATACACTAAGAAAAGAATATGAATCCGAAGGAAAAACATTTATATACAACCACAACAACAGGGAAAAGCTGGATACTTCATTAGGTATTGATACAGAAGAAACGAAACGAAGAATAGCCAACGGCGAAGATTATGTTATCCGGTTTAAAACTCCTGTAAATGAAACACTTTACCTCCAGGATATTATACGTGGAGCTATAAAATTTGATACCAATTTGCTGGACGATAAAGTATTGTTTAAAAGTGACGGAATGCCAACATACCACCTGGCCAATATAGTCGATGATCATTTAATGGAAACTTCTCATGTCATCCGTGGGGAAGAATGGCTGCCTTCGTTACCATTGCATATTTTATTGTACCGCTCTTTTGGTTGGGATGCACCCGAATTTGCCCATTTGCCTTTGATATTAAAACCTGTCGGTAACGGAAAATTATCGAAACGGGATGGCGACAAAATGGGTTTTCCGGTATTTCCGTTAGAATGGACCCGAGCCCAACAGGGCGAACTGACCGAAGGTAATACTGAAGAAGGTGTTTCATCCGGTTATAGAGAAAAAGGTTTTTTTCCGGAAACAGTAGTTAACTTTTTAGCACTATTAGGATGGAATGATGGAACAGATAAAGAGCTTTATACTTTAAATGAATTAATAGAAGCTTTCGATTTAAGCCGGGTGCACAAAGCCGGGGCAAAATTTGATCCTGAAAAAAATAAATGGTTCAACCATCAGTATTTAATCAAACGAAGTGATGAAGATTTAGCAAAAGATTTTATACCCTTTTTAGAAAAAAAGGATATCAATATTTCAAAAGTCGATGTTGTACGGATTGTTTCATTGATAAAAGAACGTGCTCATTTTGTCTCTGAATTTTGGGAACTAAGCGATTTCTTTTTTCAGGCCCCTGTATCGTATGATGAAAAAGCAAGCAAAAACTGGAATTCAGCAACTCCTGATCTAATGCAAAAATTGATTTCTGTTTTAGAAAATATTGAAGATTTTACCGCTGCAAATATTGAAATTGTCATAAAAGACTGGATGACGAAAAATGAAATTGGAATGGGAAAAGTAATGCAACCTTTTCGATTGAGCCTGGTCGGCGCTTTAAAAGGCCCTCACCTATTCGACATTGTTGAAATTATTGGAAAAGAGGAAACTATTTCGAGAATTCATAAAGCTATTGACTCTTTGTAAATAAAGCACTATTATAAGTGCTATATTATTGTAACTTTATAAAATTACTAACGTATATATAATAAACAAATAATTTATGGACACTATAAATATTCCTCTCATTGTTATTCTGGTAATAGGTTTTCTCCTCTTCCTTTCTTCATTTTTTACTGTCAGACAACAGACCTCGGTAATTATTGAACGTTTTGGTAAATTCCAAAGTGTTAGAAATTCTGGATTGCAATTAAAAATCCCTTTGATAGACCGGATTGCCGGACGTGTAAATTTAAAAATACAACAACTGGATGTTATCATTGAAACAAAAACAAAGGATAACGTATTCGTAAAGATGAAAGTATCCGTTCAGTTCAAAGTAATCCAGGATAAAGTATATGATGCTTTTTATAAACTGGAATACCCACACGACCAGATTACAGCCTATGTTTTTGACGTGGTCCGTGCCGAAGTACCTAAGTTAAAACTGGATGATGTTTTTGAAAGAAAAGATGATATCGCTATCGCTGTAAAACGGGAATTAAATGAGGCCATGACTACTTATGGTTATGACATCATTAATACTTTAGTTACCGATATTGATCCTGACATTCAGGTAAAAAATGCCATGAACAGGATTAATGCGGCAGACAGGGAGAAAACAGCAGCAGAGTTTGAAGCAGAAAGTTCAAGGATCCGAATTGTGGCCAAAGCCAAAGCAGAAGCAGAAAGTAAGCGTTTACAAGGCCAGGGTATCGCAGATCAAAGAAGAGAGATAGCACGCGGACTGGTAGAAAGTGTTGATGTTTTGAATAAAGTAGGTATTAATTCGCAGGAAGCCTCTGCCCTTATCGTTGTAACACAGCATTATGATACATTACAGGCTATTGGTGCTGATGCCAATTCTAATTTAATATTACTGCCCAATTCCCCACAAGCAGGAAGTGATATGCTTAATAATATGGTGGCTTCGTTTACGGCATCCAACCAAATTGGAGAAGCTATGAAAAGAGGAAGTATAAAAAATGCAAAAAATCCTAAAAAATCAGAAGATTTCAAACCATCAGATGATTATAAGAACCTAAAAGAAGAAAATGATAATGAAGATATAGCATTATAAAAAAAGAGGCTTTAGAGGCCTCTTTTTATTTATATTGAAATTGTAATTTTTATATGATGGTATTGCTGATCTAACTTTCTTTGTTTTCTATTTTTGCCCAGGTATCCCTTAACCCTACTGTTTTATTAAAAACAGGCTTTTGTTCGGTAGCATCCCGGTCTACACAAAAATAACCCAAACGCTGGAATTGAAAATGATCAAATGCTTTTGATTCCCTTAAACCCGGCTCTACATAACCGGTAATGACTTTTAGAGAAT
>DASVUQ010000364.1:0-2046 GCA_036386975.1 Flavobacterium sp.
GTATTATTTCTTTTGAATTTTACAAATTCTTTTGGACTTGGTACAAACTGGGTATTTTCATTTGAAAGACCATTATTTAATGGTGTACCTATTTTGGCACTGTTAAATAAATTATCCTGATCTGTATAATATTTTTGTTGCTGTTCAAAGTTTTGTGCGGGATCTAAATCTAATAAGGTATATCCTGATTCAAAAACTTTTAAATTGATAGGGCCTGAACCTGCAATAGAATCTAACTGATAAGTAGTTTTACCGTCAGCTACAGATATCGCTTTACTAAAATAAGGCACTGATAATACAACACTGTCTAAAGACATGAATAGAGCAGGGTCAAAAGTAGGGTTTAGGTTTGCATCATTCATTTGCACCTGAGATACAAAATTCGCTCTGGTTTTTCCAAAAAGCGGATTGTTATAAATCCCTAAGGCATTTATAGGCAAGTTATTAGATTGTACAACTCCTGTTGGCTGATTAAAGGCAACTACCGTAGATGTTGTATTACGTTCAAATTCGAAATTATTTTCTCCGATTACATCAGATCCTATTTCGTTAAAATCTTTATCGCAGGAAATAAAAAACAGACCACTAGTTACCATTATTAGTAATGACCTGAAAAAAAAATTAGTATTCATATTGTATTTAAAATTAATTTATAGCACCTGTTCTTTGTAGAAATTAGTATAAACTTCTGCAAATTTATCTTTAGGCACGAAAGGTAAAAAAGGTTTCCCTGATGATTCTATAAATTTTGTTAAACTTGGGGAAACCAGTTCTGAAGCAATGATAACGGCGTCTGAATGGAGTACTGAAGCTTTTATTATATTTTCATAATTAGGTACTTCCAGGTCTTTTATGTCTTCTTCGGGAATCCCGTCGAATTTAACTTTATTGATCATTTCCGTATTTAGGGTAGCATCAAAAGACTGGCCGTACACAGAAGTTACAATTTTAGTATGTGCAAAAAGTGCTTCATCCTTATAGTAATGTTTCATATAGATGGGCAGCATCGCGGCGAGCCATCCGTGAACGTGAATAATATCCGGTACCCAATTTAGTTTTTTTACAGTTTCTACTACTCCTTTTGCAAAAAAAATGGCCCGTTCATCATTATCCGGATATAAAACCCCGTCTTCATCGGCAAATGTGGCTTTACGTTTAAAGTACTCATCATTATCAATAAAATACACCTGGATCCGTTCTTTAGGAATAGAAGCTACTTTTATTATCAAGGGCATATCCAGATCATTTACTACTAAGTTCATCCCGGAGAGCCGTATCACTTCATGGAGCTGATGGCGCCTTTCGTTAATATTACCATATCTTGGCATAAAGATCCGTATCTGCCCCCCCTGATCATTAATCATTTTCGGCACATCATAAGACATTGAAGAAACTTCATTTTCCGCTAGGTAAGGTACCACTTCGGATGATACAAATAATATCCTCTTTTCCTCCATATTGTTTTGAACTTTTGTTTATTGGCAATAAATAACGTGCAAAATTACAAAATTTTATGGAGTTATTAACTAAAATATTAAGTTTGCATTCTATTAGAACGAGACTATGCTAATTTTTCAAAGACAAGTGGATTTACAATTGCATTTACAATCGGTGGTAAGTCCTGATATAACAATTGGCTTTGTCCCTACAATGGGTGCTTTACATAATGGCCATCTTTCCTTAATGTCACAGTCTTTGAAAGAAAATGATCTTACTGTCGTTAGTATTTTTGTAAATCCAACTCAGTTTAATAACCCCAAAGATTTAGAAAAATACCCAAGGGATCTGAACAATGATATTACTAAAATCAGCAGTCTTTCGAATGCTATACTTATTTATGCCCCTGCTGTAGATGATATTTATAATGACGGTACGATATCTGAAGATTTTGATTTTGATGGTTTAGAAAATCAGATGGAAGGCAAACACCGCTCAGGACATTTTAATGGTGTGGGAACAGTAGTGAAAAAATTATTTGAAATTGTACACCCCACTAATGCCTATTTTGGGGAAAAGGATTTTCAGCAGTTACAGATAATTAAAAAA
>DASVUQ010000365.1:0-4362 GCA_036386975.1 Flavobacterium sp.
ATCACGGACAATACTGGAACTGATATAGGATGTTTTTGCTGCTGTTAATAAAAATATAGTTTCAATTTTTGATAATCTCCTGTTAGTGTGGGCGATGGCTTTTTCAAATTCAAAATCCGCCGGGTTTCGTAACCCGCGTAATATAAAATGCGCTTTCATTTTTTTGCATAAATCAATGGTCAGCCCTTCATAAGTAACAACAGTGATACTGGGTTCATCTGCAAATGCTTCTTCGATAAAACGTTTCCGGTCTTCCAGCGAAAACATATATTTTTTTTCGGCATTGATCCCTATAGCAACAATAATTTCATCAAATAAAGGAATACTTCGTTTAATAATATCGTAATGTCCTAAAGTAATAGGATCAAAGGATCCCGGAAATATAGCTTTTCTCATAGTATCTAAAAAATATTAAAATAAATTATGCCCTTCTAACGGTTTTAATTGCTGAAACCCATTCGTCTCTTTTACACTCCTTGCAGACATTACTTCCCGGGTTAAGTTCTTCTGTGTTGCCACAAAATGTACACGAATGCATGCCCTTGTGTAAAATAATTTTGCTCTTAGCATTGAATAATGTTGGTAGGATAGGCAGCCCAAACTTTACTTCATTATCGTCATAATAAAAAGCACTGATCTGTCCTGAGGTTTCTATAAACGCATTTTTGACCTGTCCTAAATGTTCTACTGACCTTAAACGAAGCTCTGCAAAAAACTCATCGAGTGCCAGGGTTTCTTTTTTGAAAGTACGTAAAGAAAATTTTCCCTCTTCGATAATGCATTCGGTTTTTCCTTCTATAAAAGATTCAAACCACTTGCTTTTTCCGGTAAGCCAGGTCACCAAACGGTACATTGATATGATAACAATAAAGACAAGCAATGCAGGGATAATACCGACATCTTCATAGAACATAGGATCTCCGGCTGCTGAACCCAACGCAATAATAATTACGGTCTCAAAAAGAGATAACTGCCTGACGCCACGTTTACCTGCTACCCTTAGTGTTAACAGCAAAATAGTAAACATAATTATCGACCGAAAGAGAACTTCGAACAGAAAGGTTGCCGGAAGGTCATTGAATAAGACGCGTTTCCATTCAAAAATTTCTTGCATTATTATTTTTTTAGTGCCAGCTCAATAGCGTTAGTAAACAAATCTTCCAGTGAAATACCGGCGGCTTTTGCCTGTTGGGGAATCAGGCTTTCTGTGGTTAATCCCGGAATAGTGTTCATTTCGAGTAGGTGCGGTTCTCCATCGACAATAATAAATTCACTTCGGGAGAAGCCTTTCATCTGAAGTACTTCATAAGCACGTTGGGCAATGCCGGCTACTTTTTCTGTTAGTTCATCTGAAATCCTTGCGGGTGTAATTTCCTGTGATTTTCCTAAGTACTTAGCTTCATAATCAAAAAAGTCATTTTCAGAAACAATTTCGGTCATGGGCAATACAATAATTTGTCCTTTGTAATTAATAACGCCTACAGAAACTTCGGTACCATCGAGGAAACTTTCGATGATGATTTCGGTATCTTCCTTGTAAGCGGTTTCAATAGCTGCAGGCAGTTCGGCTATTGTTTTTACTTTTGAAATTCCAAAGCTTGAGCCGGACTTATTTGGTTTTACAAAACAAGGCATCCCTACTTTTGCCACAATGGCATCTGTATGAATGGCTTCGCCTTTATTGAGATAATAGGAGGTGGCTGTTTTAATGCCGTATGGTTTTAGAACGGACAACAGATCACGTTTATTGAATGTGAGTGCGGCCTGATAATAATCGCACGACGACTGTGGGATTTGTAATAATTCAAAATAGGCCTGCATTAACCCGTCCTCACCGGGTGTGCCGTGAATGGCATTAAAAACGCAATCGAAAGTGGTCTTACTGCCATTGATAATTACTGAAAAATCGTTTTTGTCGATGTGGTGCTCTACATTATCATCGTCTACATAGACCCATTTTTCTTTAAAAATATGAATGCGGAACCCTTTGAATTTTGTTTTGTCCAGAAACTGATATACGACATTGCCGCTGGTCAATGAAATTTTGTATTCGCTGGAATAACCGCCCATGATAATGGCAATATTTTTCATGTGATGTTTTTTAAAAACAGGTTTTAATTATGAAAATGACAGCCCTAGCCCCGATAGTAGTGAAAATCCCGCGCTTTTTTGCGCGGATTGTAACGGATAGCGGGATAAGCTTCCTGAAAGAAACAAAATTATCATTTTTTTTGAAATGAAATGCCTTTAGTATTTTTATATCTTTGCATCCAAATAAATATAATATGAATTTACGCGATTATCTTACGAGTAAAGTTTTCTTTAAACAAGTCCTTATAGCATTAATAATTATAGTGGTTTTAGTTTTTGCCCTTTTAAAATGGATTAGTTACACGACCAACCACGGCGAAGAAATTATGGTACCCAATCTAAGTAAACTAACAGTGGAGCAGGCAGAGGAGAAACTGGACGAGCTGGACCTGGATTATGTTTTATTGGATACTACGGATTATAACCCGGATTTCCCTAAGTTTTCTGTAGTAGGGCAGGACCCTCTACCGGGATCTAAGGTAAAAGAGGGGCGTAAAATTTATATTAAAATTAATTCTTCCGGGTTTACTATGGTAAGGATCCCTAATTTAATCGAGCAGACGCTACGCCAGGCAGAACCTTCGTTACGCGCTATAGGGCTGGAGTTGGGCGAAGTAACCTATAAGCCTTATATTGGGAAAGATATGGTGCTGGAAATGCGGCAAAACGGAAAAGAACTGATGCCCGGCGATAAAGTAATGAAATCTTCGAAAATAGATTTGGTCGTTGGTGACGGAAATGTAGGTTTTGAAGAGGAAGAACCCGTAGACAGCACTACGACAGCGACACCCATTCTAACCCCAACCCCAGATGAATAAAGGCACAATTGCGGAACAGGAACCGGATGATGAGTTGTTTGAACATTTTAGGTTTGAAGTGCCTAAAGGACAGCTATTGCTGCGTATCGATAAATTTCTGATGAACCTGATCCAGAATGCCACCAGGAACAAAATCCAGAATGCCGCCGCCAATGGCGATATTTATGTGAATAATGTTCCGGTAAAATCAAATTATAAGGTAAAGCCGCTGGATGTTGTTACGATTATGCTAACACATCCGCCCTACGAAAACAGGGTAGACCCGGAGAATATTCCGCTGGATATTGTGTATGAGGACGATGCTTTGCTGCTTATTAATAAAGCACCTGGCATGGTGGTGCATCCCGGGCATGGTAATTATACGGGAACATTAGTGAATGCGCTGGCCTATCATTTTGAGAACCTGCCCATGAACAGCAGCGAACGCCCCGGGCTGGTACACCGTATTGATAAGGATACCTCGGGCTTACTCGTAATTGCCAAAACAGAGGCGGCCATGACGCACCTGGCCAAACAGTTTGAAGCGAAAACGTCGGAACGAGAATATATAGCCCTGGTTTGGGGCAACCTGAAAGACGATGAAGGGACTATTGAAGGCAATATCGCCCGCCATGTAAAAGACAGGATGCAAATGGCCGTTTTTGCAGACCCTGAAATTGGGAAGCCGGCTATTACACATTATAAAGTCCTGGAGCGTTTTGGTTATGTGACTTTGGTTTCCTGTAAGCTGGAAACAGGAAGGACGCACCAGATCCGGGTACACATGAAACACATAGGGCATCCGCTTTTTAATGATGAACGGTATGGCGGCCACCTGATTCTGAAAGGCACTACATTTACAAAATACAAACAGTTTATAGAAAATTGTTTTAAAGCCCTTCCAAGACAGGCTCTACATGCTAAAACACTGGGTTTTATCCATCCTACCACCGGCGAAATGATGCGTTTTGATACCGAATTGCCACAAGACATGCAGGATTGTATAGAAAAATGGCGTAATTATTCGAAATCGCATACAGCCGAAGAAGAAGATTAAAATTTTGGGCGTGCCCCTTCGGGTCGTGCGCTCCGCTTCAAGTCCTCGCTGTGGCCTTCGCTGACGCTACGGCCCCACCTACGGGCTATCCGCTACGATCACTCACGCAGGAATATGGTGATCGGACCTATAAAAACAAAAAACTAAACTTTTAGCTAAATGCATTTTAGCTGTAGTGTTAAAATCAGTAAATTCATTATGTTTTTTTAATATGATATAATATTGTCTTTATCAGGAACCCTCACTAAAACATAAAAAGGCTGTCTTAGTATAGACAGCCTCTTGTTTTGAATATATTTTATTGATCTATAGATCAAACTATTTTCCTTTTTTAGCTTTTTGGGCTTCTGCCTGTTCCATCATTTCCTGCATTTTCAACTGAAACTTACTTTGTTTTTTAGGCTCTTTCAATTTGTT
>DASVUQ010000366.1:0-6950 GCA_036386975.1 Flavobacterium sp.
TATTTTTGCTATAGCATTAAATGCCCAGGAAACCAAGCCTGTTCCATTAGTTAATGTTGCAGGTATAGGAAAAGTAAAAGTCACTCCCGACCAGGTAAGCATTACGGTTTCTGTGGAGTCTAAAGGTGTAAAAGCTACTGATGTTAAAAAGCAGAATGATACTAAAATTGATGCTGTTATCAAATACATCAAAAAAATGAATATTGATGTTAAAGATTTTCAAACACAACGTGTGTACCTTAATGATGAATACGATTATGCCAAAAAGAAGCATAATTATGTAGCAACACAGACTATCCAGATTTTATTAAGGAACCTCTCCATTTATGATGAGTTGATGGAAGGTTTGGTCGACCAGGGTATCAATAATATTAGTGATGTGGACTTTAAATCTTCAAAAATAGAAGAACATAAATCAGAAGCCCGTAAACTAGCTATAAAAGATGCAAAACTAAAGGCAGAAGATTATGTTTCAGTTTTAAACCAAAGAGTGGGAAAGGCATTTACGATAACCGATAATTCTCAAGTCTATTATCCCATTCAGCGAAAATATGAAATGAGTGCTATGGCAATGGACGCTGCATCACCCCAGAAAGAAACACTCGCCATAGGAGAACTTGATGTTGTTGTTAATGTAAGTGTTAGTTTTCTGCTGGATTAGGATTATTATAACAAGGGAGTTATTTATATTTCAGTTTTTAACAGGCTAATTACTTGTTCCGCCAGTTCCAACCCGATTCTGTCCTGAGCTTCTTCAGTCGCAGCCCCAATATGTGGTGTTAATGAAATTTTAGGATGCATAAGAATCTGAATTGCCGGCGAAGGTTCATTTTCAAAAACATCTAATCCTGCGAAAAGTACTTTTCCGTCATCAAGGGCATCTACAAGGGCCACTTCGTCAATAATGCCTCCACGGGCACAATTGATTATCCCTACATTGTCTTTCATAGCTTCCAGTTCTGCTTCACCTATTACGTAGCCGTCTTGTGCAGGAACATGGAGTGTAATAAAATCGGCATGCCTGAGTAAATCTTCCATAGGCTCTGTTTCTATTTCGACATTAATAAACTGTCCGTTATAAAAGTCCACTTTTATTTCTGCTTTGCCTAAAATTTATCAGCTGCAATAACCTTCATGCCTAATCCTAAAGCTATTTTAGCAACAGCCTTTCCAATTCGGCCAAAGCCAATGATGCCAATCGTTTTTCCACGTAGTTCCCTTCCGTTAGCATAGGCTCTTTTTAATTCTTCAAAATTAATATCACCTTCCAGCGGCATAATCCTGTTGGAATCCTGAAGGAACCGCACCCCGGAAAACAAATGCGCAAAAACAAGTTCCGCCACAGATTCTGATGATGAAGCAGGTGTACTGATTACATGCTTACCAGTGGCCCTGGCATAATCCACATCAATGTTATCCATACCCACGCCGCCACGGCCGATAATTCTTAATCCCGGACAATTATCAATAATATCTTTTCGGACTTTAGTCGCACTGCGTACCAATAAAACAGCTATATTATTGTTATTGATGTAATTGGCTACTTGTTCCTGCGCCACTTTTGTTGTAATTACTTCAAAACCATTTTCTTCTAATGCTTCAATCCCTCTTCCAGAGATCCCATCATTCGCTAATACTTTCATTTTTAACCTCTATTTTTATAATTTAATTTTTTTCTATTTTACTTTCAAAATCTTTCATCACATCAACCAAAACGGCTACGCTTTCGAGAGGTAATGCATTGTAAAGAGAAGCCCTGTAACCTCCCACAGAACGATGCCCTGTTAATCCCGAAATTCCTGCTTCTTTGCACAAAGCATCAAACAGAGGTGCATGCGCTTCATTGTTTAATAAAAAAACCACATTCATAACAGAACGGTCTTCCGGCTTAACAGTACTTTTAAAGTAAGGGTTCCTGTCAATTTCATCGTATAATAGTGCTGCCTTTTGATTGTTAATTTGTTCTATTGCTTTGATGCCTCCCTGTTTTTTTAACCATTGTAAGTTCAGTAACGAAGCATAAATAGGAAATACAGGCGGTGTATTATACATACTTTCTGCTTTTATATGTTTTTCATAATCCAGCATACTTGGAATAGTCCTTCCTGATTTTCCAAGGATAGCTTCTTTTACGACAATAAGTGTCGTTCCGGCAGGTCCGATGTTTTTTTGTGCACCGGCATAGATAAGGTCAAATTGAGAGAAATCCAGTACGCGTGAAAAAATATCAGAACTCATATCACAAACAACAGGAATAGTAGTTTTAGGAAAGTCCTTTATTTGTGTACCAAAAATAGTATTGTTACTCGTACAATGAAAATAGCTGGCATCCGACGGAATATCAAAATCTTTTGGTATAAAAGAATAATTAGCGTCTTTTGAGGAAGCAACAACAACGGTTTCGCCAAAGTTCCTTGCTTCTTTGATAGCTCCGCTGGCCCAAGTCCCGGTATCTAAATAAGCTGCTTTTCCATTTTCTTTCATCAGGTTATAAGGGACCATCAAAAATTCTAAACTTGCACCACCGTGTAAAAATAGTGCCTGATACCCTTTATTTTTAAGATCAAGAAGTTCTAAAACCAAATCCCTTGCTTCTTCCATTACGGCAACAAAATCCTTACTCCTGTGTGATATTTCAAGTATAGAAAGGCCTGAATTATTAAAGTTAAGAATAGCTTCAGCAGATTTTTTAAAAACTTCCTGGGGCAAAATGCAAGGCCCTGCACTGTAGTTGTGTTTTTTCATTATTGAGTTATAGAATGGATTGCTGCAAATTTGAGAAAATAACAGTCAAAATCCATTGTCAGGCGATTACTAATTTGATCAGGTTATCAACAAAATCGTTATAGTTAATTTAAGATTTAGGATTAAATTGAATTTAGAAAAGCAATAGTATCGACATTGTCTGCATAATCCCAAAGATTTGGTTGCTGGGCCTGCCCAAATGGGATAGCATCTTTAATCAGGTTGTTACTTACGATACACTGAATTTTATCCCGGTCATTTTGTAGTTGTTTCTGTAGTAAGTCCAGGTCCTCATAAAATTCATAAAAAATACTGGAAATAGGGGAAGCGTAGCTTGTATCTTCTTTGATAGTAAGGAAACCATTATCCAGCAACTTAAAATTACTCATCAAAAAGACCGCTTTATTATAGTCATAATTATTAGCATATTTTTCGTAGTGGATAATATCCTGATATGCAAACATAGCTTCAAAAAAGGCATCGAAAGTATATCCTTTTGGTACAAATAATTTAGAAACATTACGGCATCCCAAGCCAAAATACCTAAATATATCTTCCCCTAAAGCAATGAGTTGTTCTTTTGTTTCTTGTCCGTTTAATACAGCAACTGAATTTCTGTTTTTTCTGACAATGCTGGGTTTATTTTTAAAGTAATATTCAAAGTAGCGGGAAGTATTATTGCTTCCGGTAGCTATAACAGCATCAAAATTTTCTAGCTTACCATCTGTAAATACAATACGTTGTTGCATTTCCGGATTTACTGCTATAATATACCGCGCCAGGAAAGGCAATAAATGCTGATCGTTAGAGGATGTTTTTACTAAAACAGTATGATCCGATATAAGAACTGACAGGAAATCGTGAAACCCTACCAAAGGGATATTCCCGGCAAGAATTATAGCTACAGTTTTACGTGGTCTTGCAGGCCATTCATAGCGGTCTAACCATTGGTCCAGGTTTTCTTTAGTTAGTGCTTTAGCCCAGGAACTTATGGCGAAGTACACCTGCTCCGGAGTATACCATCCGTTATGGGATTGGGAAAGTTGGATTAAATCAACAAAAGCATCAAAAAACAAATCATTGTGAGCTATATCCGGCCTTTTTTCATTTTTAGATGCTGAAAACTGACTCAGAAACTGCCCTAACTGAATGAAAGTATTTTTTTTATTCTCTAAAGTCATATTGATTTGCTTATGAATTGTTTTGGATGTATTTTTGTGCAAAAATAAGCATAAATGCATGATAATTTTGCAGGTTAACAAATCTATTTAATCTTTTAATTATCTTCCAGAAACTACGTTTTAAGACTAAAATGATAAATTGAAATGGCAATAATAATAACAGACGAATGTATTAACTGCGGCGCATGCGAGCCGGAATGTCCTAATACGGCTATTTATGAAGGTGCAGATGACTGGCGTTATAAAGACGGTACAAAATTAAAAGGAAAAATAGTTTTACCGGATGGCTCTGAGGTTGATGCTAATGATCCCCAGGCACCACTATCCGATGATATTTATTATATTGTACCAGGTAAATGTACAGAATGCAAAGGGTTTCATGATGAGCCACAATGTGCAGCCGTTTGCCCTGTAGATTGTTGTGTTCCTGATGAAAACCATGTAGAAAGTGAAGAGACACTACTTAACAGGCAAGCGTTTTTACATAATCAGTAACATACTAAAATAAAAAAACCTGAACTTGTTAAGTTCAGGTTTTTTTTATGTGAATATTTTATTTACTATCTAAAGTATTATTACTGTCTTACAGGTACATAAGTCGCGGTAGTTACTTTATCCGATTTATCATCGTATGTTTCAAGAACTAAGTTTCCCATAGTATCGAAATAACCAACGGCTGTTTTATCTTTAGTTTTGTAGATATAAGCGTTTGTTGATGTTTTTCTCAATTTAGAAGTCACTTTAGTGTCAGGATCTAAAATGCTGTATCCCATAGCATCAAGTGCAATTTTATATTTTTTACCATTATACTCATAATACGCTGACCTGTCTACATCTACAGTTCTTGTTGTTCCGTCAGGATTAGTTACTTGTATAGAAGAAGTAACCTGAACAGGAGTTTGTTTCATATCTTTATTTAAAGATTTAGAATCAGCATCTTTTAATTCGATATTCTGTACTTGCTGTACATTTTGTTTTTTCACTAATTGTTTTTCCCCTTCAGAATCTTTTACAGTAGTCACAGTAGTCTTACTGATTTCAGTAACGTTTTGGTTTTGAGCATTGATAGAAAATGTAAATACAAATGCAGCTATTGTTAAAAAGGTAGTTTTCATAATTATTCATTTAAAATGTTTATACAAAACTATATCTATTATAGCTAATTAACATTACAGGATTCCCATATTAAGTTACAATTTTGGCTACGAAAATATATTAAATTATAATTATAAATTGCCGTTCCGCTTCTGTTTAAATAAAGAATAATATTAATATCTAACATATTGAGTTAGTGTTTACATTACTAAGACTTAATCAATCTAAAGTTCAGTTAAAAAATATCGATTTCTATTTATAGATTTAAACCCTATATTTGCACACTTTAAAAATTATTATACTAATGAAGGCAGGAATTGTAGGATTACCAAATGTAGGAAAATCAACGTTATTCAATTGTTTATCTAATGCCAAAGCCCAGAGCGCTAACTTTCCGTTCTGTACTATTGAACCTAATATAGGAGTAGTAAATGTGCCGGATCCCAGAATAGAAAAATTAGAAGAATTGGTAAAACCGGAGCGCGTCCAGATGGCGAGTGTTGATATTGTAGACATTGCCGGTTTAGTAAAAGGAGCCAGTAAAGGAGAAGGTTTAGGCAACCAGTTCCTTGGCAATATAAGGGAATGCAACGCTATTATTCATGTATTGCGTTGTTTTGATAATGAGAACATTATTCATGTTGATGGAAATGTAAACCCTATTCGTGATAAAGAAACCATAGATATTGAGCTACAGCTAAAAGATCTTGAAACGGTTGAAAAACGTTTAGAAAAGGTAAAAAGAGCAGCAAAAACAGGCAATAAAGAAGCACAGACAGAAGAAGGCTTACTTAATCGGATCAGGGAAACGTTACTTCAGGCAAAATCTGCCAGGACTGTGGAACCTAAAAACCATGAAGAAGCAGAACTTATGGAAAGTTTCCAGCTCATTACAGCAAAACCTGTTTTATATGTGTGTAATGTTGATGAAGATGCGGCTGCAACCGGAAATAAATATGTAGATCAGGTAAGGGAATTGGTAAAAGATGAAAATGCCGAAGTAATCGTCCTTGCCGTAGGAACCGAAGCAGATATTACAGAACTCGAAACCTATGAAGAACGCAAGATGTTCCTTGAAGATTTAGGTTTAGAAGAGCCGGGTGCATCCGTTTTGATCCGTGCAGCTTATAAATTATTAAATCTTCAAACTTATTTCACCGCCGGTGTAAAAGAAGTGCGTGCCTGGACCATCCCCATAGGTGCTACTGCACCACAAGCTGCCGGAGTAATCCATACTGATTTTGAAAAAGGGTTTATCCGTGCAGAAGTTATTGCCTACAATGATTTTGTAAGTTATGGGTCCGAAGCAAAGGTAAAAGAAGCCGGGAAACTACGTGTAGAAGGAAAAGAATATATTGTAAAAGACGGAGATGTAATGCATTTTAGGTTTAATGTGTAGCAATCCGATTTTAGATTAATAAAACAGGCTGTTTCACTAATTGTGAAGCAGCCTGTTTTTTTTGTTTTTTATCTAGTACCTTTTGAACAACGTTAAACTTTAAATGTTTATATATAACTAACTTAAGATAATGAATCCAATTTTATAATTTTTAAAAAGAGGATAAGGATCTCGAAAAATTGACAGTTTTTTTAAATCCAATGAATTGTCAGGAGCACAAAACCTACTATTTCCATTGCTTTTGTCCCGCTTTCCGCTCTATCTGCGCAAAAAAAGCGCAGGATGCCGCTACAATCGCGGCTACTAAAAAAATTTCGTTTTTTAAGAACATCTGAACAGTGGTGTGTAGGTATAACTTTAAAAAATAGGCAGGCACCTAATACATTCCCCTATAGCTTTGCGTCTCCTATGTTTGCAATTAGAAACTAGTTTAATAATTTCTAATTTTGTAATTAAAGTGAAAAACAATGAGAGAACATTTGCGTCTAAATAGTTCCCAGAAACATATTCCCGCTAAGATATATCCTCAT
>DASVUQ010000367.1:0-5148 GCA_036386975.1 Flavobacterium sp.
TGATGTTGAAGGTAGAAAAGAGTATTATATATCAAAAAGGTTATTATTTAATAGTCGTTCTGCAAACAAAGTAACACAAGCGGCTTTATTTATATTTTTGAATAGAACATGTTTTAATGGATTATATAGGGTAAATAAAAGTAATGAATTTAATGTGCCAATAGGAAGTTATATTAAACCTTTGATTTGTGATAAAGAGAATATTTTAGCAGTTAGTGCTATTTTAGAGAATGTAGAAATCTTAACAGGAGATTATGAGCAAACTCTTGACTATATTAATGAAAAATCACTTTTTTATTTAGATCCTCCATATAAGCCCTTAAATAAGACGTCATTTTTTAATACTTACGCAAATAATGTATTTAACGATGAAGAACAAATAAGACTAAGAGATTTCTGTGTTAAACTAGATGTTCGGAACTTGAATTGGATATTAAGCAATTCAGATGTTACACTTGTAGATTCAGAAGATACTTTTTTTGATGATTTATATAAGGATTTTGATATTAGTAGGGTTGAGGCTAAAAGATATATTAACTCAGATTCTAAAAAAAGAGGGAATTTAAAAGAATTACTGATTTTTAATAATGTTGAAGAGCAAATAGTTTTAATGCATAATTAATTCTATGAAAGAAAGAAAGTTACGTATTGCTATCGTTAGTGATTTACATTGTCATCCAGAAGATAAACAAAATTATAAAAATAATGCAACTATATTATTTACTGATAAATTAAGAGATATTTCTAAAGAACACCCTGTTGAAAATTTAAGGGAACTTAAAGAAAATGATAAAATATTAGATGTGGATATAATTCTATGTCCTGGTGATTTTACAAATCAATCTGATAAACAGGGATTAATTTCTGGTTGGGATTTTATTAATGAAATTTCAAACATTTTTAATGCAAGGCATATATATGCAACATTAGGCAATCATGATATTGATTCTAGAAATAAATTTACAGAATATAGTTTTACCTTTCCTAAAGGAATAAAAAAAACTTTCCATTGAATGATAACGAAATAGGAGATTTTTGGAATAAAGGATTCTCATTTATTGAAAATGAGGATTTTCAAATATTAATTATAAACACCACACATTATCACACTCATACTCCAGAAAAAAATATTGATAATCAATGTGTTAAGGGTAAAATTGAACAAGGCTCAATCGAAGAGATAGAAAAATATTTAGTTAAAAATAAAACTAATAAGATTAAAATAATGTTATGCCACCATCATCCTAAACAACATAGTAGAGCAGGTTTAGGGGAACATGATTTTATTGAGAATGGAGAAAATTTATTAAATGTTTTAGGAAAATATGAATTTGACTTAGTAGTTCATGGTCATAAACATGATCCTTGGTTTGGAAATGTCATAACCACAGATGGGTACAAAATACATGTTTTATCATCTGGAAGTTTTGCAGCTACTAATCAAATTTCGTATTGTTATAAATTTAATTATTTCCACATTGTAGAAATTTTAAAAGGACAAAAAACAAATGGGATTATAAATACTTGGAATTTTAAAAATAAAATTGGTTGGAGTAACTCAAAAGAGGGTTTTGATTCTGTGACAGGATTTGGAAATCAAAAAAGTATTGATTTAATTGTAGCTGATATAAATGAATATATGAATGGAAAGCCATATGTAAGCTGGTCTGATTTAGTCGCTAAATTTAATTATTTACAACACCTTCTTCCAGAAGAATCTAGAAATTTATTAGAGAAATTAAAAAGCAATGGGTATGGTGTACAAGATACTCTAAATTCCTATCCAGAAATAATATACAATAATAATTTATTAAGAGAAGATTATGGATGTTAGTTTTCAGACCAGCTTCAATGCAAGAAATATAGAGCCTATATAAATTGCAGAAAAATTTATTTTTTCACCAAGTTTTGATCGATTGAAAAATAATTGCCATTCTATTATATTAGGTGCAAGAGGATGTGGAAAAACTACATTAATGAAAATGCTTACATTACCAGCACTGTATAATTGGAAAGATCCAAAAGCTGAAGAATTTATAAAGAAAATTCCTTTTTTCGCAGTCTATATTCCAACAGATATTTCATGGATATTAAAAGAAGAAAGTATAAAGTATAATAACATTAGCGATGATTTTAAAGAGCGAATATTAAAGTTTGCAGTTAATACAAATGTTTATGAATCTTTGTGTGATACATTCATTAATATTTTAAAATATGAATTTAAAGATTATAATGAAAATAAAGAAATAGAATTATGTATTAATTTAATTGATAGATGGGAATTAAAAAAAAATACGGTTCCTAAATTATTATATATAAAAGAGGCACTAATGAAAAGAAGAGATGATGTAACTAAATTAATGCCTAAATATTTATTAAATCAATGCAATGATATTTCAAATCAGGATTTTTTTAATTTACACTATCTTACTTCAGTCCCAACTGTAGTAGGTATTTTTAAAAGAATTTATAATGTAAAAGATTCTAAAAAATTTGCACTATGTTTCGACGAACTTGAGTTTGCACCAATATGGCTTAAAAGAGACTTATATAGATGTCTGAGAAGTACAGATCAAAAATTGTTATATAAATTAAGTTCAAGTCCAACACTTCCAAAAGAGGTTGAAGATATTTTAAAAAGTGAGTATGGAGCAAGTGTAGGTAATGATTTCGATCCAATAAAGATGTGGGAATTACAATCTAATAATGATTTTCCAATTAAAATAATACAGTCTTTATTATTGTCTAATGGTAAATCTGATGATATTGAATCTTTTTTTGGATCGAATATAAGATTTATTAAAGGACTTGAAACTTATGATACTCAAAGTCATTATGTAAAAGAAATAAAAGAATTAATTCAAAAAGATTATTCATTTAGAGATTTTTTAACCAATTATGAAATTGATTTAATAAATCCATTGCCAAAAACAGAAGAACAAAAAGTTTCAATATATAGAAAAATGAAGCCTATTGTTTATTTTAGAAATTACTTTGTAAAAGAATTTAAGGAGTCTCACGATAAACCCATCTTAAAACCCACTAGAAAGTATATCAATCTTTATAGTGGTTTAGAAATTTTGGTAAATATTACCGATGGTAATCCACGATGGCTAATAGGATTAATAAACTCTATATTGAGTAAGTCTAAATCTAACAAAGTTGATCCTTCCATACAATATGATGAAGTAATAAAAATTTCTAATCGATTTATAAATTTTATAAAAAACACACCAATCAACTTTAAAGATTCGGAAAATTTAACGATTGATACTTTTTTTGATGTTATAGGCGATTACTTTAAAAATGAATTGTTAGGAAAAAAATTTCAATCAGAACCTGTTTCCACATTTCTCTTTGATTTAAAAGATTCGAATGATTTAGAATTAATAATTGAAAAAGCACTTCTACAAGGAGCATTAATTTTAGTAGGTAATGAAAAAGAAATTTATGACTTTGAGATTAATAATAAAAGGTTTAAACTATCTTATCTATATTATCCCAAATATAAATTACCTCTAAGAATGAATAAGCAAATAAAGTTGAGTTCACTGATTAATTCAACTAATGAAGATTCTTTTACAACAAAAAAAAGAGCATCAGCAACTGGCCGACCTAATTTATTTAATGATTATGAAGATTAAATATGGCGATCAACTCCAAATTAATGAAATTGATGGAGAAGAAATTGATTTATTTTTATTTTCAAATAATATTGAAGAAAGGAAATGCTGCGCATATGATAAAATCAAAAAAACTAATAAAATTATAAAAACTATCTCATTATATTATCATAATTCAAATATTGAAGATATTGAAGGTGTAAGTAATTTAGTTATAAAAAACCATATCCAAATTATAAATTTATTAGATGAGGAATTGGCTAAATGTCAAAAAGAAAAAATTATTATTTACATTGATTATTCTTGTATGACAAAGTCTTGGTATTATACAATAATATTATTTTTATCTAATAGGAATTTAAGGCAAGAAAATATTGATGCATATTTTAGTTATACTCCATCAATCTTTTCAATTCCATTAGAACCAAAACCAAATACAGATATTAGTCCATTACCTGGAAAATACATTATTCCAAATAACAAACCAAAAGCATTAATTGTTGGATTGGGCTATGAAGAAAATAAAGCTCAAGGCATTATTGATCAATTAGATCCCGCACTTACTTATTTGTTTTATACTGATCCCGCATTAGACCCAAAATTTGTGGAAGCTGTTGAGAAAAATAATAGTACAATTTTGTCTGAGTTTTATGGAAATACAATTAAATTTCCTTCTAATGATTTATTATACCTTGAAAAAGAACTTTCAAAAATTTACTTTTTGTTGAAGGATAAATATAGTATAATAATTGCACCCTTAGGAACCAAACCATTTGCATATATAGCTATGATGATGTCAGTAATATTTTCAGATATTGAAATTTGGCGAGTTGGTTCTGGTGAAGATATTAATCCTTATCCTAGAATTCCTTTTGAGGAAGAACAGTTTATAATTAGTAAAGTTATTTTTCAAGCTGATGATGACAAAGTCAAATCTTAAAAGTTATTTTAATATATTAGGAATTAGATAAATCTGAAAGTTTAAGCTAGAAATGATCATCCAAAACCTCTGCACCCAAAACCTTATCCTTTTTTAAGTCATTTTTGCAAGCAATTGTTAAGAATGTCATAACAATTAAATCTTTATCTCTGTAACATAATTCATAACATGAACTACAAATATCATTTCAGGAAAGGGCTAAGTTAGGCATGGAGATACTATCCAAACAATCACCCGTTACCTTAGAAAAAGCAAGAGCACAGGCAAAATTTCTTAGAGAGATGAGTACCTCAAAAGAGAAAAAAACTAAATGACCATCCAAGACCTCCGTACCCAAAACCTCCTCTTTTTCGAAGTAATCACCAGAAGCAAACCATAAAAATAAAACCCTTATCTTTGTAATCCAAATTTCATGAAACATGAACTACAAAATATCATTTCAGGAAAGAGCCAGGTTAGGCATGGAGATGCTATCCAAGCGGTCGCCAATTACCTTAGAAGAAGCAAGAGCTCAGGTTGCGAAACTAAAGACAGCAAGCAAATCAAAAGTGAAGAAACAGAGATTATAAAACAATTTTGCAACCA
>DASVUQ010000368.1:0-4427 GCA_036386975.1 Flavobacterium sp.
CTTACCATAATGCAGGGCAGGCGCACGGACTGGCTTTTTCTGTCAATGATGGTGTTGCTTTTCCTCCTTCGCTGATTAATATATTCCGGGAAATTGAAACCGACCTGCAACAGCCTTTTCCTAAGACCGGAAATCTGGAACGCTGGGCAAAGCAGGGGGTTTTATTGTTAAATGCTACTTTGACCGTTCGGGCACATGAAGCAGGAAGCCATCAAAATAAAGGTTGGGAAGTATTTACAGACGCTGTTATAAAAACGATTTCAGATCAAAAAGAAGATGTTGTTTTTTTATTATGGGGTGGTTTTGCCAGGAAAAAAGGGCTTAAAGTAGACCGGAACAAACATCTTGTTTTAGAGTCGGGTCATCCATCGCCGCTGAGTGCCAATAAAGGGCATTGGTTCGGGAACAGACATTTTAGTAAAGCAAATGATTATTTAGTATCAAAAGGATTTCCTGCAATAGAATGGTAGTTTCTTTTTTCTAAATTTTTAATAAACTACCTCGGGGCAGAGCCTCAGAGGTAGTAATAAATAATAACCGCAGATTCACAAATTTTCTAAATCATTTTTTAATCTCTTAATCTGTGGCTAAAAAAATCGAAGCAGAGGTTCGGGGGAATTAACCTAAAGAGATTAAAGATGCAAGGGATTAATATAGTGTAAGTGCACCCAAAATTTCTTCAGACATGAACGGCCCCCCGGGATATCTGGCAGTATAATCCAGGTTTAACCATATTTGGCCGCGTTCATCAATATGATAATGTAATTCCTTGTCTTTACTTTCCTGTTTGAATAATACTTCTTTTATTAAATAGTTGATGGCTTCAAAATCACTTTTGTTGCCAATTAATATTTCAGGATATAAATGTTCATTGGTACTTATAATCCGGGGAGTGCCGCCAATAGCCCTGACACAGGCCGCCATTAAGATGGCATGATCATCACAATCTCCTGAAAAATGGGTTACGGATTCATCTGCCATGGCAATATATTCCTGATGTTTAGGATCATTAACATAATTCCATTTTTCTTTAATTTCTTTAAAAACGGCAAAACATTGTATTAATGTGCGGTACTGATGGTATCCTTTTACATCTCTAAAATGTTTTGTCGTGGCCATCAAAGCAAAGTTCCTGACTTTTGGGTTACTGAAATTGGTAGCATTAATAATTTTATTCTTATTTGGAAATGGTAGCAGCTTGGAAATAATAATATCCTGTGGGTTGGGGTCATCAGACATAGTATATATTATTGACCTGTAATCTTCGGCAACGGTTGCAAATCCATAATCACTAAACAAACTACCGTAGATCAGAATAATTATGTATAGAAAAATACAAACAATAATTATCTTCCTTAATGCTTGTAAAACCAATTGTATCAACACTACAATAGCTACAAAAAGAATAACACGGTCTATTCCTAAATACCAGTCGGGATCAATTAAATTTTGATGAATAACAATAAATGTGGGAATAGCAAGAAGAATGTTTAAAATAAAAATAATAACGATATCCCAGGGTTTTTTGACCTGGAGCTTTTGTCTTATCTCACTAAATTTTATATTTTTAAAGTCTATCATAGCAAAAAAAGCAAAAAGCGGTTAGCTTTTAACTATTTTAGCAAAAGTACCTTTTTTATTAATAACAGCGAGTGCAAGAAGTTGATTTTGAACTTTGTTTAACACTTTTTCAGATAGGTTTGTTTGTGACCATTCGGTAAGTGATAACCACTCCTGAATGTCTTCTATTTTTTGATGGTATTTTTCAGACAGCATGATTTCAATACCGGGAATATCTTTAAATGTAGCGGTAGTGGTATTAATGATATTTAAGATTTCCGTAATTATTTCTGCATGATTTTCTATTATTTCGTCCCGTACTGCAATGACAAAACAGGGCCATGGGGTGGGGCAGTCTGCTACACGCCTAAAAATCCCTTTATCGACCAGGGGTTTTGTCATAAAACGCTCCCACATAAAATAATCGGCTGTTTTATTTGTCAGGGCTGCTACAGCGCCATCTATGGTGTTAACAATTTCAAATTGTAAATTATCGGTTTGCCAGCCCTGATTATGCGCGTTAACGTAAGCCATTAATTGGGACCCTGAACCCTGACGGGAAATAGCCGCTTTTTTGTTCTCGAGATCGGCAATGGTTTTATAGGGTGAGGGAGCAGCAACATGAATGCCCCAGATTAATGGGCTTTCTACATATACCTGAACGATTTTAGAAGGATTGCCCTGAACTATATCCTTAACGATACCTTCGGTTAAAATAACAGCTATATCTGTGGTGCCATCACGGAGCATCTGGCACATTTTTCCAGTTCCCTCGGGCACATCTGTCCATTCCAGGTTGATTCCTGCTGCTGCAAATTGTTTACCTTCTATTGCCAGATGCCACGGAAGGTTAAAATGTTCCGGTACACCGGCTATGTTGATTGTTTTCATTATTCACTTAAATTTTGAATACAGTTTTCTCTTATTTCCCAAACTTGCTCAAATGTCATTACAGAATTTACCTTGCTAAGCCATTTCTTTAAATATTCTTTATGAAAATTTACTTTGAATTCAGAAACCTGAAAAGGATCAATTTCTATTTCCTCTAAAATATCATTTTTAATTTTGTTATACAAAGAATCTTTATTGGTAAAATCCATGGGTTGGCCATTGATTTTTAAGTAGCAATGTGCTTCCGGTATATATACTAAACTATTATCCTCTAAAATCGTTCCTGTTTTTGGTGTATTTTCTTTTGACATTTTGAAAATCCCAACAATTAACCTGATATTTTCTATTTTATTCTCATCAGCTATTTGTTTCAAAAAAGCATGCTTTGAACTGCAAGTTCCTTTGTTCTCTTTTATTACAAGTGAAAAATCTGTTCGGTTGGTATTTCTTCCATATGGAATTTGTTTGACAAAAGCAGTTAGATCTTCCCAATTTTCTACTCCAAGTAATGTGATAAGTTGCGTTAACGGTTCAGATGAATTTAGTTCCATTATTATTTAATTTATGTTTACTTATGACTAATGATCTATTTTAAGACTAAGTCTATAGTTAAATTTTCCGGGACACCGGCTATGTTGACTGTTTTCATCTAATTTGTAATTTTAAAGAAGACAAAACGATTCGGTATCCATCCGGATCAAGAAACATTTTGCCATTTTCGTTCCAATAAGGATTTTTTGAAGGTATTAATGTAATATTATTTTTTGATAGTTTTTCTAGTAATACATTATATTTATTTTGACTTTCAGGATATAAAACTAAAATATCATCTTCATCGAAATGATGATTCGCTTTTTCATTAGATACTGTAAATTCCAGATGCCAATCTGCATTTTGAAATCCTAAAAATACCCCATTATAATTATTATGGTTTTCAAAGTTTCCTAATACTTCAAAATCTAATATAGTAGTATAAAATGATTTAATAGCTTCTAAATCATTTGTATGTCGCGCAAACCTGAGAGTCATTTTGCTTTTATTTTATTTAAAATCTGTTGGTGATTGCATTATAGGGTTCGGCATCTCATACCAATTCCAGGCGATGCTTTTTTCGACATACTGCTCTTTAAGCTGCATGCCTATTTTTTGCAGGATACGGTTTGAAGCACCGTTATCCTGTTGGGCACTGGCACATATGGTTGTAATATTCATTTCTCTGAAACCATAATCCAACCAGGCCAATGAAGCTTCTGTAGCATAGCCTTTGCCCCAGAATTTTTCATTGAGCCGGTACCCGAAATCATAAAAATTGATGTGCCCGTTTTCGGGTACAGTAACAAACTTAATACCGGCCCAGCCTATGAGTTCATTGGTTTCCTGAAGCACAACGGCAAACCTTCCGATACCATGGGTGACATATTGTTCACGGACCATTGTAATAATGGCGATGGTTTCTTCTATGGTTTGTGAAGGGGTGTTCCATAAATAGCGGTGTACGTTCGGATTACTGTCCATTGCAAACATCGCTTCTGCATCCGTAGGTTGTAGTTCACGTAGTAGCAGCCTTTTGGTTGTTATGATGAGGTCCATAGTTAATAATTGAATGCTAAATGATATTGGTAACAAATTGCCCTAGCCCTGATAGTAGTGGAAATCCCACGCTTTTTTGCGTGGATTGTAACGAATAGCAGGAAAAAGCTCCTTAAAAATTTAGTTTGACAGTTTATTTAATGTATAGTTAATTAATTCGTCTACAGCTTTGTATGGGTCTGCACTAAAAGTACCACTTGCACGATTGGCAATGATTGCATTTAGTGATAAGGCGTTGTGGCCCAACAGTGCGGAGAGGCCATAAATGGCCGCGGTTTCCATTTCGAGATTGGTAATCCTGTTGTTGCCAAAGATAAAGTTGTCCATTTTGGCATTGAGTAATTCATCCTGGATATTGAGCCGTAATACACGCCCCTGTGGCCCGT
>DASVUQ010000369.1:0-10807 GCA_036386975.1 Flavobacterium sp.
ACACAATTATGAAATAAACTATCAAGAATTAAATTGCTTCTCTTTAATAAACGAGCATCCTTAGTGTCTGTAAAATGTCTTCGCATGGCTAATCTTGTTTTTAAAATAAAATTAGTAAAAAGATGTGTCCACACGGTAGGCTGCAATCGGGGCTATCAAAAAAATTTCGTTTTTTAAGAAACATGGGAACAGTGGTGTGCCGATATAACTTTAAAAAAATAGGCGGGCAACTAATACATTTCCTATGGCTTTGCACCTTTGCGAGAAATTAAAAACTCACAATGAATGAATCTGTATAAAATATGCTGTAGAAATAGTGATTAGTGTATCGTTTTTTCTGCGAAACGGGTAAAATTTGCCTCAAAGTGAAACCTTCTTTTCCCAGGTTTTAAGACACACAAAAAATCTTAAAGAATAACTCATAACCAGAGCATTATGATATTTTTTCTAATCCAGCTATACTTTTGCAGAGTGCCTTTTAAAGATGTATTATTTATCTCGCATTAAAAGGAGACGGTTCTTTCTGTACTGATTTTACAAAATAATGACTGTCGCCCCACCATGAAAAAGAACGGTACCTTTCAATATAATTTACTTTAACATATTGTCCCTGTAATTCTTTCAGGTCTTCAATAACTTTAGTATCACTGTCTAAAACAGAAAATTTAAAAATTTGTGCTCCTGATATACCCTGGCTCATTTCACCTTCCCAGGTTTTAAATACAACTCCCTTATGGCTAAACTTAATTAATTCTCCCGAACGTACGCCTTCACTATAAGTAGCATAATAAACAAAAGCCAGGTAAGCGAGTACGCCGACAATTCCAATTCCAAATAAATACAATAAAACCTTTCTCATATTTCTCATAATTAATAAATTAAATTTCCGATTCTTCAGTCTCCGCTCTTTTTATTATATTTTCAGGTAATGATTTTTTTGCTTTAGCACCCATCTTCTTCAATTTTTCTACACTTGTAATAAGGTTGCCTCTTCCGCCGACGAGTTTACTCATAGCATTATCATATTCTGTCTTAGTATCTTTTATCCTGTTGCCTACTTTAACTAAATCATTCACAAACCCTTCAAACTTATCATACATAGCACCGGCCTGACGTGCAATTTCATACGCATTCTCCTGTTGCTTCTGGTTGGTCCACATACTGTCTATAGTACGTAAAGTAGCTAATAATGTAGAAGGTGTAACTATGACAATATTTTTTTCAAAAGCCTTATTATACAAATGGGTGTCTTCATTTAATGCAATCGCAAAAGCAGGCTCTATTGGTATAAAAAGAAGGACAAAATCAGGACTTTCTATCTGATAAAGATCATGATAATTTTTCTCTCCAAGCTGGTCTACGTGCCTTTTTAGAGAGAGCACATGTTCTTTGAGATAGACAGATCTGAGGCTTTCATCTTCTTCATTAATGTAGCGTTCATAAGCTGTAAGGCTCACTTTCGAATCGACAATCATTTTTTTACCATCTGGCAAATTGATCACCACATCAGGAAACACCCTGTTCCCATCTGCCAGCACATGCGTTTGCTGTACAAAATATTCCCTGTTTTTCTCTAAACCTGATTTCTCCAGGACACGTTCCAAAACCAATTCGCCCCAATTCCCCTGCATTTTACTATCTCCCTTCAAAGCTTTAGTAAGGTTTAATGTTTCTTTGCTCATCTGGACATTAAGTTCACTAAGACCAATGATCTGTTGCCGTAAAGCAGCATGGTAATCAATACTTTCTTTATGCGTATCTTCTACTTTTCTTTCAAATAAATGTATTTTATCCTGTAAAGGCAGGAGTATATTTTTTAAATTTTCTTTATTTTGTTCTGTAAACTTACTGGTTTTTTCTTCCAGGATTTTATTGGCCAGGTTTTCAAATTCTTTAGTGAATTTTTCCTGTAGTTTTTCTACTTCCTGTTTTTGCTCTGCATTTCTTTCCCAAAGATTTTCAAAATCTACTTCTTTTTTGGATAATTGAATGGCAAGGCTGTCTTTTTCAGTTCGTATGCTTTCTTTTTCTGTGTTGACATTTTCTAATTGCTTTTCAAAAACAATTTTAGCACTAGCAAACTGTTCTTTAAAATTATCCAATTGGGTATTTAAGCTTATTAGTTTTTCTTCTAAAACAATTTTTTCCGATTTGGAATGTGCAGAAAAGATTGCTTTACCAATAAAAACGCCAATAGCTAAGGCAATTATAAAGATGACAATTGTAATTAGGGTAGGGTTCATTATTTACTTTTTGAATAAAGTAAATGTACTAATACTTATCAATTTTTTGCTGAAGAAGTAAAGGTTTTTATCCTTAATTATTTTTTTAGAAAATGAAATGTTTTATCAAAATTTTCATTTCTTGTTCTTTTATCGGAATAACTGTTATATATAAGTTCTTTCATTCTTCTTCTGTTTTTCATAAAAGAGGGTGCATTTATGATCATACCTACTACACATATAAGCATTAGTATTAACAAAAGAAGCATATATATAACGTAATTGGTTTCTAAAGAATATTTTAAACTAGTAGTAAAATAGTAGCCTGACACGGTAAACACTATGACAGATAATAAAAGAGAGAATGTTTTCATAACGTTCAGGTTTATAGTTATAATTCTGTGACCAAATTACTTCAAACCTATACAGATCAACTTATAAAATTTTAAGATAATTTTATATAATTTCATTATGAAAAATTTAACTAAAAAGTGCTGTGATAATAACACTTTGTTAATTTAGTTATTTTAGACCTTAATTTTTTTCCATCTTCCCTTTTTAAATAAAATAAAACTTGCTATGGTGATAGCAGTTTCAGCAACAGGTATCGCAATAAATACACCGGTTGGTCCCATTTTTAAATATTTTGCCAAAAAATAGGCCAGCGGAATCTGGAATAGCCAAAAGCCGATTAAATTGACCCACGTAGGTGTCCGCGTATCTCCTGCACCGTTAAAAGCATTAATAAGGACCATTCCTAAACCATAAAATAGATACCCACTGGCAATGATACGAACTGCCTCCTTGGCTACGACCTGAACTTCAGGATCATTAGTAAAAAAAGCAACCAGGTATTCTGCTCCTAATAAAGAAATTAACATCACGATGCCCATATAAATCATATTATAACGTGCTGTTTTAAGAACGGCATCTTCGGCCCGCTGAATTTGTTTTGCTCCTAAATTTTGCCCTACTAATGTTGCTGCCGCATTACTCAGTCCCCATGCTGGTAACAGGAAAAACAACATGAGCCGCATGGCAGTCTGGTATCCTGCAGATCCGTTATCGCCTCCGGTTACGGCCACTAACTGGGCCAGAAAGATCCAGCTACATGAAGCAATTATAAATTGTAATACTGCCGGTGCAGCAATATGTATAATCGTTTTTATTTGTTCCCAGTCAGGTTTAAAATAAGCCAGTGTTACTTTTAACATATTTTTACCATTAAATAAATGATACATTTGATAAACAACGCCAATACTTCTTCCTATAGTAGTTGCTATGGCCGCTCCTGTTAATCCAAAAGCGGGTACAGGGCCAAGCCCATTGATCAAAACAGGGCAAAGTATAATATTGGCAATATTGGCAATCCAGAGGCTTTTCATCGCAATAGCAGCATTACCTGCACCTCTAAAGATTCCGTTAATCAGGAACAACAGCATAATAACCATACTACCGCCCATCATAATCTGAATAAAAGGAGTACCATGGACTGCAGCAGCTGGAGAAGCCCCCATTAATAAAAGAATTTCAGTGCCAAAGAATACTCCTAAAATACTGATAACGATAGTAATTGTAATTGCAATTAAAAGGGACTGCATCCCTGATTTTGCTGCTGCTATCGGGTCTTTTTCACCAATCCTTCTGGCAACTACGGCAGTTGTGGCCATACTTATTCCTATAGCCAGCGAATAAATAACAGTTAGTACGGATTCTGTTAATCCAACGGTTTGTATGGCAAAACTGCTGTTTTCTAAATGGCCTACAAAATACAGGTCCACTAATGCAAAAACAGATTCCATAGCCATTTCTAACATCATTGGTATGGCAAGTAAAATTACGGAAAGCCTTATACTGCCAGTAGTATAATCGATTTCTTCGCCTCGTAATGATTTTTTAATAACTGAAAATAATATGGTAATTATACCTGAAGATGGTTTCGTTTGTGACATTGTAAATATGTATGTGAAAGATGAAGCAATAGTTTCATTGCTTTATTTGTAACTGGCGAAATATATTGCCTGTTGTTTAAGAAAGGGCAATGGCAGAAACAATCATATTTTCAGAAGATTTATGGAACAAATATATTTAAATTTTTAAATAAAAAAGCCAATACAAATAGCATTTGTATTGGCTGTAGTAAAAAAAGTGTATTTTAATCGTTATCCATTTCTATATTACCACGGTTTTCACGGTTGGCAGGATCTGAGTTATCATACCTTTTAGGGTTAACATCGTAATTAAAATCTTTGTTTTCTACATTATTTTTATTGTTTAAATGCGTTTCATCCGGGTTTGTATCATCTGATTTGGCGTTGGCATTCCTCGCTCTTTTAACAACTTTAGTGTTTCCTTCCGCATCTTTTTCTACTTCGGTATTTAGCTTCTTTGTAGACGGGTTATAATCTACCGGAATATTTGTTCCGCTAAATCCTTCGTTAACGGGTTTTTCATTATTGATTCTTTTAGAACCCAGATCTTTGTCTTCCATAATATGATTTTTTTAGTTAGCTTTTTTTAATACCTAATATTACGTTTTTTAACTGAAGCCTGCCACGGAATTAACATTGCTTTAATTAATAAACAAACTTATATTTGCGTGATATTAAAAATATGGGACACCAACATTTTATTATTTATAAACCTTACGGTTATTTAAGCCAGTTTGTGTATGAATTAAAAAGGCACAAGAAATTACTTGGTGAATTTTATAATTTTCCTTTGGGTACTATGGCTATAGGCCGGCTGGACGAAGATTCCGAAGGATTATTATTGCTAACAACCGATGGAAAAGAAAGCGAGAATATACGAAGTAAAAAAGTAGAAAAAGAATATTATGTCCAGGTAGATGGTATAATGGGCCAGCAGGCAATTGATCAATTACAAAAGGGTGTCGAAATTGGCGTTAACGGAACCAAATATTTTACCAAACCCTGTAAAGTTTCTCTCTTAACTGAAATACCTGATTTTCCTTTACGTGGAAAAAAAATTCGTGATGAACGGCACGGGCCTACTTCATGGGCTTCAATAACCGTAACAGAAGGAAAATTCCGGCAGGTACGAAAAATGACAGCAGCAGTTGGTTTTCCAACGCTTAGGCTGATAAGGGTAAGGATTGGAAAGGTACATCTGAACGACCTTCAGGCAGGTGAAGTTGTTGAAGTCCCTGCATTTGATTATTAAGATTTTAATTTAAAATGAACCATGTTAAATATCGTTTTAGTTGAACCTGAAATTCCAAATAATACCGGAAATATCGGACGTTTATGTGTAGGGACTGAAAACAGGCTGCATTTAATCCACCCGTTTGGTTTCCAGATTACCGATAAAAATTTAAAACGTTCCGGTTTGGATTATTGGGTACACCTGGACTGGAAACAGTATCAGAACATAGAGGAATGGGTTGCCCAGGTCCCTGATCGTGAACGCGTATTCCTGTTTAGTTCACATGCCCAAAAATCCTATCTTGACAATGAATTCCAGGATGGGGACTGGCTTGTTTTTGGTAAAGAAAGTGTTGGGTTAAGTGAAGCCGTTTTAAGTGAGTTCCAAAATCATTTAAAAATACCCATATCGCCTTTAGTCCGAAGCTTCAACCTGGCCAATGCTGTTGCTTTTGTAATTGGAGAAGCAAAAAGGCAAATTGGCCTTAGCAATAAATAGGGTTCTTTTGAAGGTAAATTAGTTTTTAATCACAAATTTTCCTTTTTCGTTATCAAAGACAATGCTTTCATCATTAAAAAGGCTGTCAAAAACACCATTGGCTATCAGGTTACACGGTTCATCCTGAACTGTTTTTTCAGGGGTCATCACAATAATTTCATCACACAATTGTATGGCTAAATCGATGTCGTGCGTAGAAAATAAAATACATTTTTGGGTTTCCTGTGATAGCTTTTTTAATAACTTAAATAAGGCTACTTTATGTTTTAAATCCAGATGCGTAGTCGGTTCATCCAGAATAATTACAGGAGTATCTTGTGCCAGGGCCCTTGCAACAAGTACTTTTTGTAATTGCCCGTCACTAATCTGGTAATGTTTTTTATCTAAAAGAGGCTCGATCTGAGTTAATTGTACCGCTTCATTAATTTTTATAAGATCAGTTGCTGTCAGTTTTCCAATCCAATTGGTATAAGGCTGTCTTCCCAGAGCAATTAATTCGTAAACATTTAAATTGCTAAGCGGTAATTTTTCAGTTAAAACCAAACTTAACTTTTGGGCAAGGGCCAGAGGAGTGTAATCGGTAATAGCTTTATTATCTAAAAAAACAGTCCCGGCGATAGGTTGCTGAATTCCTGTAATTGTTTTTAATAGAGTAGATTTCCCAATTCCATTTTCCCCTACCAAAGCAATTAATTTCCCTTTTTTAAGATTTAAATTAATATTTTCGGCAATAACAGTCGTAGTATTTTTGATGGTATACCCAATACTTAAACCGGAAACAGTAATAATATTTTTATTGGTACCTGACACAGAATGATAATTATCGTTCAAATATATACATTATACTAACCTGTTTTTTCGGGCCAGCAGCCAAATGACAACCGGTGCACCAACAATAGATGTAATGGCATTTATTGGTAGCGTCAGGTTCGTGCCCGGCACCTGGCAAATGGTATCGCAAAGTAACATAATTATAGCCCCCGTAAGCAACGTGCTCCAGAATAAAATGGTATGGTCACTAGTCTGAAAAATAAGTTTTGCAATATGTGGCACAGCAAGGCCGATAAAAGCTATCGGGCCTGCAAAAGCGGTAATACTTCCTGCCAGGATGCTAGTGGCCAAAATAATGATGAGCCTCATTTTCTTAAAGTTCAATCCCAAACTCCGGGCGTAATTTTCTCCCAATAATAAAGTATTTAATGACTTTATGCTATAAATGCTTAATAATAAGGCAATGAAAACTACCAATGCTAAAATAATAATGGACGTCCAGGTCAGGCTGCCTAAATTTCCCATAGACCAGAATGTAAATTTTTGTAATTGCTCGGCGGTACTAAAGTAGGTGAGGACACTTACTATAGCACTTGTAAAACTACCAAACATAAGCCCAACTATTAATATGGCCATAGTATCACGCAATTTCTGGGATACGAACAAAACGGCCAGTAACACTAAAAAGCTACCTAAACAAGAAGCTATAATAATACTGTAGGAAGATAATACTACAGCACTTAAAACCCCCGGTAGTATCCCAGCACCTAAAACAATAAAGGCAACACCCAGGCTTGCCCCGGAACTTAACCCTAACACATAAGGCCCGGCAAGCGGGTTCCGGAATAAAGTCTGCATCAGTAAACCACTTATAGAAAGTCCCATGCCTGCGAGAATAGCAGTAATTGACTTTGGCAAGCGATAGTTCAGAATAATATACTCCCATGTTGCTTTACTTGTCGCACCTGTCAGAATCTTAAAAACTTCTTTTACGGGAATGGACACCTGCCCTAATGCCAGGTTAATGAGCAAAGCAAAAATCAAAAGCACTACAAGAACAAGAAATGCCATTGTATTCCTTGAAGCGGCTGTTAAATGATGATCTGTTTTTGCCATAATGTACAGGCTATTCTAATTTGTTTGCAAAAGTCAATTCATAATGCGGTAACAGTTCCGGATGGAAAATCTTTATATAATCTTTTAAAACCAAATCAGGCCGGCTTGGCGCCAGTTCATAAAAAATAGCACCTCCCGTTGCGCCAAGATTACTCTCAAAAGTATACACGTTTTTATTTTTAAAAGCAGCAAACTGGTTGTAATGTGGGTTACTTTCTTCTAATTCAGCTAATGTTTTAAATGACCCTGCTGCAATCCAGAAATCGGCATTTTTAGCCTTTTCAAGTACTTTTTCAAATGATAACGAGAGGCTTCCGCTCCCTTTCTCGTCTTTCCATAAATAATTTACCCTACTATCTTTTAAAAACTGACCTGCCCAGCTGTCCCCTCTGGCAACAAACCATTGGTTTTGATACATTAATCCGTACATAACAGTAGCCTTTGCAGGAGTATTTTTTACAATGGCAAGTGATTTTTTATAATCGGCCTCAATTTTATCAAAAATAGCATCTGCTTCTTTTTCTTTTGAAAATAATGCACCGTATAATTTAATCCATTCCGCTTTCCCAAGTGGGGATTGTTCCATCCAGTCTCCCTGTACAAGTACCTTTAATCCACTTTTTTTTAAATTCTCTAAAGCAGGGTTATTATTATCAACAGCAAATGTTACGATCAGGTCAGGTGCAAGATCTATTAGTTGTTCTATATTCAATTGCTCATTCTGCCCCACATTTTTTACAAGACCGGCATCAACACGCTTACGCGTGGCAACAGATGAAATATAATCAGTATGCGGAAAACCCATAAGTTTATTATCGGCATGCAGCATTTCTAAATACGGGATATTAGTTGTCGATGTCACTACTATTGATTGCAGTGGGACATTAATGATTACATGATGCGACAGGCTATCGGGAATAACAGCATTTTTTTTCTTTAGGATATAAACAAAATCTTTTTTAGCTTCAGGCCAGGGATTACTAATTTTTACAATAGAAAAATCAGGATAGGCCATAATAGACAGCCCACTGGCATAGCGAATAGCATTTTGTGCTTTAGGCACAGCCAAAGTTGGCTTTTCTTCATTTTGCTTACAACTTATAAAACTAAGGGTCAGAAAGCAGATGCAAAAGTGTAAGAAGTTATTTTTCATGGTGTGTTATAAAGTGCCAAAGATATTAATTACGAAAGGAATAAATAATGTTTTTTTAAAGGGTATTGATTCAGAATAATAACCCCAGAAGAACAAATAATGGAAATGCCTAAAATTTTCTATCTTCGCGGAAATACCAAATAGACGATGATTTATCTTATTACGGGGGGCGAACGGTCAGGTAAGAGCAGTTTTGCCCAGGAACTGGCAAAGCGCCTTTCAACAACACCGATGTATGTTGCCACTGCCCGCAAGTGGGACGGTGATTTTCAGGAGCGGATACACAGGCACCAGCAGGAACGCGATGCAACATGGACCAATATCGAAAAAGAAAAGTATATTAGTGAAATTGACTTTAAAGGAAAAGTGGCTGTAGTCGATTGTGTAACCCTGTGGCTGACCAATTTTTTTGTAGATACACAAAATAACGTCGCACTTTCTCTCGAAGAGGCAAAAAAAGAATTTGAAAATATAGCGGAGCAGGAAAATGCCACCATAATTATCATCACGAATGAAATAGGTATGGGCGTTCATGCAGCGACAGAAGCAGGAAGGAAATTTACAGAACTTCAGGGCTGGATGAACCAGTTTTTAGCCAAAAGAGCGGATAAGGTCATTTTGATGGTATCAGGAATCCCTGTAACTATAAAACAATAGTATGGATTTTGCAACCTCATGGAGCGGCGGAAAAGACAGTTGCTATGCAATGATTAAGGCCATTGAACAAGGTTTTGTTCCTAAAGTGATTTTGAATATGATGAACGAGAACGGAAAAGTTTCGCGTTCCCATGGTTTACCCTTATCTATTTTACACCAACAAGCCGAAAAAATGAACCTGCCACTGGAAACAGTCCCGGCCACATGGGCAAATTATGAAGAAAAATTTATTGCTATCTTAAAAGAATTAAAAGAATACTATCCTATTGATACCGTTGTTTTTGGCGATATCGATTTGCAGGCTCATAAAGACTGGGAAGACAAAGTATGTGCAACAGCGGGATTACGATCTGTTTTACCATTATGGCAGCAAGACCGGTTAGTCCTGGTTAATGAAATGATGGATTATGGTATTGTAACCATGATTGTATCTTGTAATACGGCAATGGGCGAAGGCTATTTAGGGCAACTTCTTACTAAAGATGTAGTGTTGGAATTGCATCAGAAAGGCATTGATCCTTGTGGGGAAAACGGAGAGTTCCACACCATGGTTATTAATTGCCCATTGTTTTCAGAAGCTATTGCGCTACCTCCATATCAGAAAAAAGTATACAATGATTATTGCTTTATGGTATGGGAAGAGTAATTAAGCTTTTGCTTTTAGAAAACCTCATTTCATTTTATAATTATCTGCTAGTGCTGCACTACTAAAAATTTTGTAGTATTCAGCTATAACCCTATATTTGCACCCGAATTAAGGTTGTTGTTTATTTATAAAACAGCATTAAAAGGGAATTAGGTTAAAAACCTAAGCTGTACCCGCAACTGTAAGCTACAAAGCTTGTTGTTATCTACATGCCACTGACTGTAAAGTTGGGAAGGTGAACAACAGGACGCAAGCCAGGAGACCTGCCTTATTCAGGTGTATCAAACTTTCGGGAAAAAAGGTTTGGGTATGGGTAATTTCATGCTTTTCTCCCATTTTTATGGATTAAAAATGTTTTTAGAAAATGAACAAGAAATTGTTATGGGTAAGTGCGTTTGTACTTGCCACAACCGGTGCGTTGGCACAGGAAAAAGAGGCAGCAAAAGATCTTGACGAAGTTGTCATTTCAGACTCAAAATTTGCCTTGGCAAAAGAAAAATCAGGGAAAGTCATTGTAAAAATTTCAAAAGAAGACCTTGAAAAAAGAGTGGGGCAGTCTGTCGCTACAATCCTTAATAC
>DASVUQ010000370.1:0-5304 GCA_036386975.1 Flavobacterium sp.
AAGCCCGTTATTTTATAATAAAAATGAGCGCAAACCGGGAGTGCAAAAATACAAAGTTCTTTTTAATTAGCAAGGGGTTTTGAAAAGTTTTTTAAAAAAATTTTACTTCTTTTTTACTTGCTCCCAAAGCCCGTTATTTTACAATAAAAATGAACGCGAATCGGGAATGCAAAGATAATTTCTTTTTTTCAAACCAGCAAGGGTTTTTGAGGTTTTTTACATCTTTTTTCCTTACTTTCCCTCACATGATTTTAATGAACTTCTTTGCTATTGCGGGTGCAAAAATACCACTTCTTTTGACTTCTACAAGCACTTTTATATCTTTTTTTTTATAAGGTTTTCCTAAAATTATATAAACCACTGATCGAAAACGTTTTGTAATAGAAAGTTTTTTTGTTTACTATTATAAGATTGTTGGTGGTATAAAACAGAGTTGTTGGACTTGGTGCGCCTGCGTAAGGTTTTTTTCTTTTTGGTTCATCTGCATTCCTTCTTATAATAATTGGATGAAATACCTAATAATTTTGAATTGAAAGAGATAATGTGTTTTTTCTACAAAGATTTATCCTAGCGTTTTTTAAAACAACTAGTAAAATAGCTTCAAAGTAATCAGGGTTTTGCTTACCGAGAGATCCCTTATAGGATTAAATCCCACCGTTTCATAATGAGTGTGTGGAATGTTTTTGAAGACTAAAATGATAATTCCAGCATTCGCAAACTATTATATCTGATATTCAAAATGGGAACAACAACAACTGGAACATTGTTTGTTCATGAAGTTTCTTTACCTGAAAGGTCTATAGTAATTAATAAGGATAAGTTTCTAATTCTTCTTTTGAAATATACCCTAAAACTTCTTGTATTTTTATAAGTCTTTTTGAAACGTAAAATTATCCATTTTAAGGTTTCGAACAAGTATGCCTGCAAGATACGCCGTTAGTACTGTAGCAAGATATGCTTAAATAATACAGAAAAGTTGATATGGATGCAGAATGCGGAGAACCTAAAAACAGGTCATAATATGTAGCATGTGAAACAAAATTCAAATTAAAAAATGGCAAGCGGCCTACATCGCACCGCTCAACCGCGTACCCTTGCTGCGTTCCCACCCTGGGGGAGTCTGCAGGAGCTGGTCGTGTAGGACTTGCCGTTGCAAATATACAATCTTTTTGTATTTTCGCAAGAGCAAAAAAACGATTATCAATTATTTGTATATTGTACAAAATTTAAAATACAACATGAGACATCATAACTTACTATCAATCATTTTCTTAAGCTTGCTTATAGCCAATTGCGATGGTTCAAAAAAAAACCTGGAAAATGTATTTACCTTCGATAATTCAACTATAAAGCCCCAATATACTAGTAATGAAAAGGTTTCTATAGGCATTACCAATTCAGAAAATAAAAAAATTGACAGCGTTATTTATTACGTTAATGATAAAAAACTCGGTACTAAGAACAACCTGGAAAAAATTAATTTAGATTTAAAAGACCAAAGGTTGGGTTACCAGAACCTAAAAGCCTTAATTTATTTTGAAGGTCAGAATACCGAAACCCGCTCCAGGATAGAACTCGTTTCTGATGTACAGCCTAAATTATTAAAATATACTATAGTAAATACGTTTCCGCACGATATAGAATCTTTTACGCAAGGCTTGGAATTTTACAGGGACACACTTATAGAAAGTACAGGACAAAATGGCAAATCTTATATTAGGAAGTACGATTATAAAACAGGGAAAGTATACAAACAAGTGGACCTAGAGCAAAAATATTTTGGTGAAGGTATCACCGTCATTAATAATAAAATTTACCAACTGACCTGGAAAGAAAAAACAGGCTTTATTTATAATGCTAACACACTCCAGCTAGAAAAAAAATTTTCTTATGATAAGGATATTGAAGGCTGGGGAATGACAAACGACGGAAAATATATTTACCATACTGACGGCACAGAAAAGATATGGAAAATGGACCCGGAAACACAAAAAAGGATTGACTATATCAATGTGTACTCCGGTAGTACCAAAATAAAATCGATCAATGAATTAGAATGGGTTAATGGAAAAATCTATACCAATGTCTGGCTTAAAGATGCTGTTGCTGTCCTAAACCCTGAAAACGGAAAAGTAGAAGGCATCCTCGATCTTTCCAGCCTTAGGAAGCTCATAAAAAACAATTCAATGGACAACAGCCTGAATGGCATAGCCTATAACCCTAAAACCAAAACCATCTTTGTTACCGGTAAAAACTGGGACAAATTATTTGAGATTAAAGTAACGCCATAACATTTTCATTACCTATATAGTTATAAAGAAGCTGTCCCACATTGGGAAAAGCTTCTTTTTGTTTTTAAACAACTTCAGAAAGTTATAGTCCCTATTTTAAATTTTTGAAAACTATTTAGTACTAAGGCAAATTTAATTTATACTATGGGCGTCCCCCTTCGGGTCTGGCTGTACACTACAATCTTTTATTCCTTCACCCTATCGTTCCACTACAAATCTGTACAGGAATAAAAGGATTTCCGTTGCCATCCTTTACGCACCCGCCCCACCGGAACCTTAATACAAACTATCAACTTGTAAATTAACATGGGATTATTTAAAGAACATAAACCCTCTCTAGTTCTATTAGTTGCAAAATTATTATAAAAAAATAGTTAAATAACTATAGAAATAGTTTGTTAACTAAAAATATAGTTATATATTTGTTTTAAATAAAAATGATCATGCAAAAGCTAACGAATAAAGAAGAAGAAATCATGCACATTTTATGGAAGCTCGAAAAAGCTTTTGTAAAAGATGTCCTGGCAGAAATAAAAGACGACCAACCTCATTATAATACCTTATCTACTATAATAAGAAACCTTGAGGAAAAAGGCTATGTAAGCCACCATGCTTATGGCAATACCCATCAGTATTATCCCATTGTAAGTATAGAAGCCTATAGAAAACAGTTTATGAATACCGCCATCGAAAATTATTTTGATAATTCGTATAAAAATATGGTTTCCTTTTTTGCAGAAACCGAAAAAATTTCGGCAAAAGAACTCCGGGAGATTTTAGCATTAATAGAAAAAAAATAATCGTATGGAAGCGTTGCTTATTTATATCCTGAAATCCAGTGGCCTATTGGCGGTGTTTCTTACTGCCTACTACCTATTGCTGAAAAAAGAAACCTTTTTTCGTACCAACAGATGGTTTTTGATTTCGGGAGTAATCGCTTCGCTTGCCTTACCATTATATTTTATTAAAAAAGTGGTTTGGGTACAAAGGCCGCAGGCTATCCCTGAATATAACGATGCGGTATCCAATGTTATTATTGATAATACAGCTACTACGGTAATGGAATATCCGGAACCTGCTGTGGACTGGATCAGCATCATCGGCATGGTATATGTCGCTATTATTGCTTTGCTGCTCTTAAAAGTAGGGATAGAATTTCTTTCATTGTACCGGTTGCTAAGAAACCAAACCATAGAATGCAAAAAGAACCTGGTGTTAATTGACATTAATAAAGATGTGGCACCGTTTTCATTTTTTAATTATATTGTTTATAACTCCAGGCTCTATAATGCGGCAGAGCTGGAAAATATCCTGAACCATGAAGAGGTACACAGCAGGCAAAAACATTCGCTCGACATTCTTTTTGCCAAACTCATGTGTATTGCTTTTTGGTTCAATCCCCTGGTATGGCTGTATAAAAAAACAATGATCCAAAACCTGGAATACATCGCCGATCGGGAAGCCATACAAAAATCAAACGATAAAAGAGCTTATCAGCTTGCCCTTCTAAAAGTAGTCACTCATCAAAACTGCTTTTCTATTACCAATAATTTTTATCAATCATTAATCAAAAAACGAATCGTTATGTTAAACAAAAATCAATCAAAAAAATCGAACTTGTGGAAGTATGTAGTCATATTTCCTGCCTTAGTGGCTTTTATGGTGTATTTTCAGGTAAAAGTAATCGCCCAGGAAAAACAACAGGATACTATTAACAAAGCCGTACAACGCGGTGTAGAAGTAGTCGTAGACAAGAACACATCGGATGCCGAGATGAAAAGTGATATCGAATTGCTTAAAAAAGAGTATGGTATTGCATTAAAATTCTCTAAAGTAAAAAGAAACAAACAGGGTGAAATTATTGCTATCAAAGCCCAGTTCAAAGATCCTTCAGGTAAAAAAGGGGTTACCCATATAAGCGGGGATGAACCTATCAAACCGATCCGTTTCTATAAAAATGACAATGGTGCCATTGGCTTTGATACAAGAAGCACAAAGGCAACTTTTATATCACGTAATCCTCCAAGGCACCAGGAGCATGAATATTCATATCACATGGATGATGATGACAGGGAAATACCTCAGCCCTCTAAAGCACCTGAGGCACCAGAAGCGCCTGAGGCACCGGAAGCTCCCGGGTTTCATGAAAAAGAAAATGTAGTTATTACTACTACTAAAGATGGAAAATCACAAATAATGGTTAATGGCAAAGTCATCTCTGGTGATAAAAATAAAAATGTAATTGTTCAAACCATTAACGGAAAAACAAAGGTGATGGTAGACGGGGAAATAGTATCGGATATAGATACCGATAGAATTATAGCAGATATGGAGCCGATTATCATAGACGGTATAGACGTATTACGTACGGGTAAAAACCCGCGAATGGCCAAGATCAGGATCAACACGCGGGAAATTACCAAGGACGCTATGAAACAAGCGCGCGAAGGAATGGCAAGGGCAAAAATAGAAATAGAACGCGTACGGCCGGAAATGGAAAGAGCAGAGCGGGAATTAGAGCGCTCCAGAAGAGAAATGGGATGGAGCAGACCGGAAATGGAACGCGCTAAAAAAGAGATCGAGGCAGCGCGTGAAGAACTACGCAAAGCAAAAATCGAAATAGAAAAAGCCAGGGCAGAAATGGAAAAAGAAAGAGCAAAAGAAAAAAAATAATATTTCTTTATGTTTCTAATACTAATTAATATAGTAATATTGGCATTAGACTGCTTAATATCCTATTTGTAATAAGATAGCTTTAAATTGTAGCACAACTAATAAGTAAAATTATGTTCCGGTTACTTTCAAAATTAAACAAGCTTATACTACCTAGTTTTACAAAACAGGGGTTGGATCCGGCTAAAGCCAAAAAATGGCAAATGGCTATTATCGGCTGGCGTTACTACGTTACAACAAGGGCTTTAAAATAATATGGTTAATAAACATTAATAATTTTAAAGTAGTACTATAGGAAATAAGAGTTAGTATCCAATTAGTATTATTTTATTTTTCAGGA
>DASVUQ010000371.1:0-16729 GCA_036386975.1 Flavobacterium sp.
TTTAAAGTAGTATCAAAAGACTGGCCATAAACAGAAGTTACAATTTTAGTATCTGCAAAAAGCGATTCATCTTTATAATAATGTTTCATATAAATCGGTAGCATGGCAGCAAGCCAACCGTGGACATGGATAATGTCCGGCACCCAGTTTAGTTTTTTTACAGTTTCTACCACTCCTTTTGCAAAAAAAATGGCCCGTTCATCGTTATCCGGATATAAAACGCCATTTTCATCAGCAAATGTGGCCTTACGTTTAAAGTACTCATCATTATCAATAAAATATACCTGGATCCGTTCTTTAGGAATAGAGGCTACTTTTATTATCAATGGCATATCCAGATCGTTTATTACTAAGTTCATCCCGGAGAGCCGTATCACTTCATGTAACTGATGGCGCCTTTCATTAATATTACCATATCTTGGCATAAAAATACGTATCTGGCCGCCCTGATCATTAATCATTTTCGGCACATCGTAAGACATTGAAGAAACTTCATTTTCTGCCAGGTAAGGTACTACCTCGGATGATACAAATAATATCCTCTTTTCCTCCATATTGTTCTGAACTTTGTTTATTGGCAATAAATAACGGGCAAAATTACAAAATTTTATGGAGTTATTAACTAAAATATTAAGTTTGCATTCTATTAGAACCAGACTTATGCTAATTTTTCAAAAACAAGCGGATTTACAGTTGCATTTACAATCGGTTGTAAGTCCTGATACAACAATTGGCTTCGTCCCTACAATGGGTGCTCTGCATGATGGGCATCTTTCCTTAATGTCACAATCCTTAAAGGAAAATGACCTTACCGCTGTTAGCATTTTTGTAAACCCAACCCAGTTTAATAACCCAAACGATTTAGAAAAATATCCAAGGGATTTAAACAATGACATTAATAAAATCAGCAGTCTGTCTGATACGATACTTATTTATGCCCCTGCCGTAGATGATATTTACAATGACGGCACACTATCTGAAAATTTTGATTTTGATGGTTTAGAAAACCAAATGGAAGGCAGGCACCGGCCAGGGCATTTTAACGGAGTGGGAACAGTAGTAAAAAAATTGTTTGAAATTGTACACCCCACTAATGCTTATTTTGGAGAAAAAGATTTTCAGCAGTTACAAATTATTAAAAAATTAGTAGATAAATACAAATTACCTGTCAATGTTATCGGGCATCCTGTTTTTCGGGAAAATAACGGTTTGGCAATGAGTTCGAGAAACGAACGCTTATCTGCTACAGAAAGAGAGAAAGCAGGCATTATTTTTAAAACGCTGCTACAGGCAAAAGAAATGTTTGTATCGAAATCGGCACAGGAAGTTATAGATTGGGTAAACAAATCATTCGCAGCTGTTCCGGGTTTTAAGTTAGAATATTTTGAAATCGCCGATGAAGCTACTCTTTTACCATGCACAGAAAAGGTTATAAACAGAAAATACCGTGCTTTTATAGCCGTTTTTGTTAACGGAATACGATTGATAGATACTATTTCATTAAATTAATTATCTTTGCGGCATGCAAATTCAAGTAGTAAAATCCAAGATTCACCGTGTGACGGTTACCGGAGCAGATTTAAATTATATTGGCAGCATCACCATTGATGAAGCACTAATGGAAGCATCAAATATTATTGAAGGTGAAAAAGTGGCTATCGTAAATATTAATAATGGCGAACGTTTAGAAACGTATGCTATAAAAGGAAACAGAAACAGCGGTGAAATTACCCTAAACGGGCCTGCTGCAAGAAAAGTGCAAAAGGGTGATATTATTATTATTATTGCTTATGGGATTCTGGACCTGGAGGAAGCAAAAACTTTTAAACCTAATTTAGTTTTTCCAAACGAGCAAGATAATTCTTTAACCTGATTTCTTGAAGAAGCATATTGGCAAATGGCTTTCTATACTGCTTCCGCTTATGCTGGGAGGTATTTTAATTATCTACACTTACAATCAGTTTTCTTCACAGCAGCTTCAGGAAATTAAAATGTATTTTAGCAAGGCTGACTATTTTTATATTGCTATCTCCCTGATTATTTCTACACTTGGAGGTGCTTCAAGAGCTTACAGATGGAAATATTCTCTGGCCCATATGGGATATACAACCAGTTTTGCCAATAATTTTATGGCTGTTTCTATAGGATACTTTCTTAATATGACCATTCCCAGGTCCGGTGAATTTTCCAGGGCGTTGATTTTAAAAAAATATAATAATATTCCTTTCGATAAAGGATTCGGAACAATAGTAGCAGAGAGGGTTGTTGATTCTTTTATCCTTTTGCTCCTTATCATCATTACGTTTTTTGTACAATTTGATATTGTTAAAGCTTTTGTCCTTGATAAAATACCTTTAGAAAAAACAATAGTGATCCTTGCTATAGGCACTGTGCTGATCATCCTTTCTGTTTTGTTTTATTTTTATTCTAAAATAGGTATTGTATTAACGCTTAAATCTAAGATAGCCGGGCTTAAAGAAGGTATTTTTAGTATTGTAAAAATGGAACAGAAATGGCCTTTTATTTTGCACACTATTTTTATATGGACTACCTATATCTTAATGTTTTATATTACTATTTTCTCATTAACTGAAACAAGCACCATGGACTTTGGTGCCGTGCTATCCTCATTTATAGTAGGAAGTATAGCTATTGCTGTTACCAGCAGTGGTTTTGGTACTTATCCGGTTTTAATGTCTAAAATCCTGGGCTTCTACGGCATTGCATCTACTGCAGGCATTGCTTTTGGATGGATCGTATGGACGTCTCAGATCCTTCTTGTGACTTTTACAGGGGCCATTGCTTTTTTACTGCTTCCTGTTATCAATAAAAACAAATAAAAATTATTATATTGGTCGTTTAATTATCCTAAAATTATACCTCCTGATATTATGAAGAAAAGCTGTACCCTGATCATAGTTTTTTTATCTTTTTTTTGTCATTCCCAAAAAAAAGTGGCTGCTATCAATTCTATCAAACTTGATGAAAAAAGGGAAATCAGCATTTATTTGCCTCCATCATACGAAAAAAATAAAGAAAAAAAATACCCGTTATTATTACTAATGGACGGTCATTATTTGTTTGATGCCTTCACCGGGGCCCTTACTTATGGTATATACTGGGATGATTTACCTGAAATGATTATTGTAGGGATTAATCAAAGTACGTCTGATCAAAGAGAGCGTGATGTCACCATTAGCCCCGAAGATGGGTTACCGATAGAAAAAGGGGCAAAATTTTATGATTTTTTAACCACTGAACTGCTTCCCGGTATACAAAAGGAGTATCGTATTGCCCCTTTTAGAATAATTGCAGGGCATGAAATAACAGGTAGTTACATTAATCTCTTTTTATACAATAATAAGCCTCTTTTCAACGCTTATATTGCATTAAGCCCTGAACTGGATGAGACTATGGAAGAAAGGGTTACAGAGCAATTATTAAAAATGAAATCCCCTGTTTTTTATTATCAGTCTGTTGCCGATGGGGACCTGAAAACAACACAAAGTGCTGTAGCAGCATTAGATACTAACATTAAAACTATTACTAATACAAACCTGTTTTACAAATTAGATTCTTTTAAAAACACTTCCCACTACGCTGCTGTTCTATATGCTATTCCAAATGCGTTATATCACTTATTTAGTATTTATCCCCCTATTTCAACATCCGAATATAAAGAAAAAATAGTAACATTAAAAAGCGACTATACCGATTACCTTTCTAAGAAGTATGATATTATTCAAAATACTTACGGCATAAAAATACCTATACGGTTAAATGATTTTAAAGCCATTGAAGCTGCCATTATAAAAAATGAAGATTTTAATGAACTTGAAAAATTAGCACAATTAGCTAATAAAAATTATCCAAAGGCGATGCTGGGCGAATATTATGTAGCCTTGTACTATGAGAAAAAAGGGGATATAAAAAGGGCTGCAAAATCCTACCAGACTGCCTATACTATGGAACCTATAGGTGATTTGACAAAAGACGAAATGATTACTAAGGCAGAATCGTTTAAAAGTAAATTAAAAAAAGATAAAAAAAACAATAAGGTTACAGAGGAAACGGAACCAGCTCCTGAAACCCCTACCGAAAAACAATAAATATATTCTCTAAATAATGTCAAAAATTAAGACCACTTTTTTCTGCCAGAATTGCGGTGCCCAATACGCGAGGTGGCAGGGGCAGTGTAATTCCTGTAAAGAGTGGAATACCATAGCAGAAGAAGTTATTCAGAAAGAAGAAAAACCCACCTGGAAAAACCCGGACACTGTTACTAAAAGAACCACCAGGCCACTAAGGATCAATGAAATTGATACGACACAGGAAATCCGGATGGATACTACCGACGGTGAGCTTAACCGTGTACTTGGCGGCGGCATTGTCCCCGGATCATTAATCCTTTTAGGCGGGGAACCGGGAATAGGGAAAAGTACGTTGTTACTGCAAATTGCTATTAAACTTCCTTACAGGACTTTATATGTTTCGGGAGAAGAAAGCCAGAAGCAAATAAAAATGCGCGCGCAAAGGATTACTTCCAATAGTGATAACTGCTATATCCTTACCGAAACCAAAACGCAAAATATATTTAAACAAATAGAAGCCGTTGAGCCGGAGATTGTTATTATTGATTCTATACAAACGCTTCATACGGATTATATAGAATCTTCACCGGGAAGTATTTCCCAAATTAGGGAATGTACGGCCGAATTGATACAATTCGCCAAAGAAAGTAATGTTCCTGTAATCCTTATCGGCCATATTACAAAAGACGGAAGCATTGCAGGGCCTAAAATCCTGGAGCACATGGTCGACACCGTTTTACAGTTCGAAGGCGACAGGAACCATGTATACCGTATTTTGCGTTCGTTAAAAAACCGGTTTGGCTCTACTGCAGAACTGGGTATTTATGAAATGCAGGGAACAGGCTTACGCGAAGTATCGAATCCGTCAGAGATTTTAATTTCACATAAAAACGAAGAATTGTCAGGAACTGCCATAGCGACCACACTCGAAGGGATGCGCCCGTTAATGATCGAAATACAGGCATTGGTAAGTAGTGCCGTATATGGTACGCCACAACGAAGTACTACAGGCTATAATGCCAAAAGGCTTAACATGATCCTTGCCGTTTTAGAAAAACGGGCCGGTTTCAGGCTGGCTACAAAAGATGTTTTCCTGAACGTTACCGGAGGCATATCCGTAGATGACCCGGCAATTGACCTGGCAGTAGTAGCGGCTATTCTTTCTTCTAATGAAGATATTCCCGTAGGGAAAAATTATTGTTTTGCCGGAGAAGTAGGCCTTTCTGGTGAGATCCGGCCTGTAAACCGTGTAGATCAGCGGATTCAGGAAGCCGAAAAATTAGGCTTTTCAACCATTTTTGTTTCTAAGTATAATAAAATAGCTTTAAAGAATACAGTAATCAAAATCCGTTTAGTCTCAAAAATTGAAGATATTGCCCGCGAGTTATTCGAATAAATACATTATGACATCCAAAAAACGAAAAAAAATATTCATTTTCCTAATTAGCTTTATTACTATTATAGCCATTCTGATTACCGCTTTTTTTGTATACAGGAATGACCTGCTACAGAAAGCAATAGCCAGGGCTACTACCAAGCTTGATGTAAAATACGATTGTAACTTTTCTGTAAAAGAAGCTCATTTTGAAGGTTTTTCACATATTCATTTATCCGAAGTTATTCTCGCGCCTAAAAAAAATGATACTCTTTTAAAAATTCAGAAAATGAGAACCAGTGTCAGTTTCTGGCACCTCCTGTTTGGAGATGTTCAATTAGGCACATTAGAGATCAACAATGGCTTTATACAATTGGTCAAGAATGAAAGAGGAAAAAACTTTGAGGCTTTTCTAAAAAAGAATAAAGCGAAAACCAATTTGCCCAAACAAAAAAAAGACTATGCAGCATTCACCTATGATCTTTTGTCTACAGTACTAAACCTGGTGCCAACAGACATGGATGTAAAGAACCTTGTCCTTATTGTTAACGATAACGGCAAAAAAGCCCAAATCGATTTTCAGCAACTTCTATTAAAAAATAAGGATCTTGAAAGTGCCATAAAAGTACAAACCAATACTTTTACACAACGCTGGAGCATCAAAGGTTTTGCCGATCCCAGAAACAATAAGGCCGATATACAGTTTGTTAACCTGGATACCGGCGCTATAAAAATACCATATGTGGATGAAAGTTTTAATCTTCAGGCCAGCTTTAACACTGCCAGGCTAAATATTGATGATATTGATATAAGGCGTGGTAAGCTGCATATTGACGGATTTTCATCCATTTCTAATTTAAAAATTAACCATCCCAAAATTGCCGGTAAAGATGTAGTCATTAAAGCGGCGAGGTTCGATTATAACCTCGTTATTGGTGCTGATTTTATTGATATCGATAGTAGTTCTGTTGTACAATTAAACAAAATAAAATTTCATCCTTATGTCTCTGTAAGTACAGCCTCTGATACGATTTACAAACTTAATGTGGTTATCCCTAAAATGAAGGCACAGGACTTTATTGTATCACTTCCCGATGGGTTGTTTACGCATTTCCAGGGAATGCAGGCACTGGGGAATTTTGAATTTAAAATGAATTTTGAATTTAATAAAAATAAGCCGGACCGTTTGATATTTAATAGTGATTTAAATAAAGAAAACTTAAAAATTATTAAATACGGTGATGCCGATCTTACCAAATTAAACGGGGAGTTCGTATACAGGGCCATTATCAAAGATATTCGGCAACGTCCTATTTATGTTGGTGAATCGAATCCTAATTATGTTACACTCAATGAGATTTCGCCTTATTTAAGAAAGTGTGTACTCACAACAGAAGACCCCTCTTTCTTTTCGCACAAAGGTTTTGTTAATGAAGCATTTAAACAATCTATCGTCCAGAATATCAAAACAAAGAAGTTTTCGCGTGGCGCTAGCACTATAAGTATGCAACTTATTAAGAATGTCTTCCTGACGAGGGAAAAAACACTTTCCCGTAAACTGGAAGAAATACTTTTGGTATACATTCTTGAAAACAACAGGATTTCCAGAAAAGAACGTATGCTGGAAGTTTATTTTAATATTATTGAATGGGGGCCGAATGTATACGGAATAGGAGAAGCCAGCCGGTTTTATTTTCAGAAGCATCCTGCCGACCTGAACCTTAATGAATGCCTGTTCCTGGCTAATATTATACCCAGGCCTAAAAAGTTTATGTACCAGTTTAATGATCAGGGAAGCTTAAAAGGATATGCTGTAAACAAACAAAATTATATTAAAAGTTTAATGATTAAAAGAGGTATTATTTCACCCGAAGATGATTATGATATCCCGGTTAGTGTAACGGGTCCTGCCAAATCATATATAAAAATACGGGTTCTGGATACCATTCCGGAAGATACATTATCTCTTGATGAAGAATTTAACTTCTAGAGCAATTACTGTTGTCTAAAATAAATACTTTACATTATTAAACACGAAGCAATACATGCCGCTATTTGAAATTGTTCTTTATTTTTTAGCCTCTCTCCTGTTACTTACAGTGATTCTGCCGCTTGTTAAAAAAGACTTATGGATATTCCGCATTTTCGATTATCCAAGGTTTCAGAAATTTATTATTATTGGAATACTGACGGTTGCATGGATTGCCAATTTCTATAACAGTAATAAGTGGCCTGACCATATTTATACATTCCTACTGTCTTTTTCATTTTTACATTTAGGTTATTTGATAGTCCCTTTTACTTTTTTTGGAAAAAAAATGATTGAAAAAGTAAAATGGGACCATAATAACCCCTGCCTTAATTTGCTGGTGGCCAACATTTATCAAAAAAATGAAAATTATAATAAAGTGCTGGAACTGGTCAGGCAAAAGGACCCCGATATCATTTTTTTATTAGAAACCAACAACCAATGGTTGGACGCGGTAAAAATCCTGCGTGATGATTATCCTTATTATATTGAAATTCCAAAAGAAAACACTTACGGGCTTTTATTTTACAGCAAACTGCCTTTGCTACATTATGAGATTAACTATTTAATAGATCAGGAAATACCCTCTATAATTGCTGATGTAAAGTTCAATAATCAATCCGTGAGAATATACGGCTTACACCCTACGCCTCCGGTGCCCCAGGAAAACCTGCATAGTACTGACAGGGATGCAGAAATACTTTTAGTAGGCCGTATGGCAAAGAAACACGAAGGGCCATGTATCGTGCTGGGGGATTTGAATGATGTGGCATGGAGCTATACCACAAAATTATTTTTAAAAACCAGCGGATTGCTTGATCCCAGGCGCGGAAGAGGTTTTTTTAGCACCTTTCACGCAAAACACTTCTTACTACGGTGGCCTTTGGACCATTATTTTGTAAGCAGTCATTTTCGCCTGATCGGCATGAAAGTAGAAAAACATATTAATTCAGATCATTTTCCTATTAGTATCTGCCTTGTAATTCACAGCGAAGACGATAAAAACAAAATGGAACCTGATGGAAAAGATAAAAAAATGGCATCAGAAAAAATCGAAGCCGGTTTAACAGATCAACCGATGTAAATCCTTCCTTTTTATTAAGGTGCAGGATTCGGGATCTTTTTCTGCACTTCTTCAATTGCTTTTAAAACTTCCTGAGAAAGTTGTACGGCTATTGTAGCTATATTTTCTTCTAATTGCAATAAAGTAGTTGCACCAATTATAGTGCTGGTCAGGAATGGTTGTTGTTGTATGAATGCCAAAGACATTTGCGTTAATGTCAATCCGTTGTCTTGTGCAATTTGATTGTATAAAACTGTAGCTTCTTTAGCCCGTGGTGAACTATACCTTGAAAATTGGGGAAAAAGTTCAAGCCGGGAATTAGGATGCTTTTTACCGGATAAGAATTTGCCGGACAATACTCCGAATGCCATAGGAGAATAGGCTAGTAAGCCCACATTTTCCCGGTAACAAACTTCAGCCAGGCCCACTTCAAAAGAGCGGTTCAGCAAAGAATACGGATTTTGGATGGTAATCATTTTAGGCAAATTAAATGTTTTGCTTTCCTGTAAAAACCGCATTACCCCCCAGGGCGTTTCATTAGATACCCCTATAGCCCTTATTTTTCCTTCTTTTATTAATTCCTCCAAGGTTTGCAATACTTCATGCGTATTGTCCTGCCATGTATCCTCTTGTACTTTAAAATTCAACTGGCCAAACATGTTTGATTTTCGTTCCGGCCAGTGCAGTTGGTATAAATCAATATAATCTGTCTGCAAGCGGGCCAGGCTTTTTTCTACAGATAATCGTATGGTTTGTGCATTGTATCTAAGGTCATCGCGAATATATTCTAAGCCTCTGTTAGCTCCTGCCATTTTTGTTGCCAAAATAACGCCTGTCCGTTTTCCTGATTTTTTAAACCAGGACCCAATGATTTTTTCTGTGCTTCCGTAAGTTTCCGGTTTAGCCGGAACAGCATACATTTCGGCAGTATCTACAAAATTAATTCCTTTATCCAGGGCCAGGTCTATTTGTGCATGCCCTTCAGCGGCTGTATTTTGCTGGCCAAAAGTCATGGTCCCCAGGCAAATTTTGCTGACTTTGATATCAGTATCGGGTAATAATGTGTATTTCATCTTGTTGTATAAATAGTAACAAAGATAATAAACAAGCTAAGCTTAAAATATTTTAAAATTTGTTGATTGATCCAGAAAAATTACGCTGCTTTTTCTAATGCTATAAAATGGGATAATTGCCCTTCTGTATTAAATACAGGAAAGCCTTTTATCCAGCAATAGTAAGGATCTCCGTTCTTGCAGTAGTTCAAAATCTTTTTTTCAAACGGAGCCTTGTTTGTTATAGCTTCGCGGATTTCGGCAGCTATTTGTTTAGACGTATCTTTGCCCTGAAACATTTTAGGGCTTTTTCCTATTACCTCTTCTTGTTTATAACCATTCATCTTAATCATATTCTGAGAAGAAAATACAATTTGAAGCCTGGTATCTGTCACTATAATGACCGTATCGTTTTCCAGCTCTTTCTTTACATCAACTTCTAAATTCCACTGGTAGTCAGTTGCCATAGTATGAAGCCTTTTTGCATCTGTAAGAGCATAAGAAAGACTCTGAAAAAAAGATCCGTAAAAATCCCATGAGTGTAATGGCAATACACTTAGCTTTAGCTTATTTAGATAACCCGCTACGCCTTTATCATATTCTTTTAAATCAATCATTTGTGTTAATTTTTACGACAAATGTAAATTTTATTTGAATACATTTCATCAAATATAAAAGTTTAACTTTTGTTGAAGAAGAAGAAGCTTCTTTAAAAATTGAATTTTAACTGGACTGCCACTGTTTTTTTTTCATTTGTATTAAGATTACTTAATGAAATGCCTAAAAGGCGTACAGAATCTTTCATACGTTCCTGGTATAGTAATTCTTTAGCGGTTTCGACTAACAAAGATTTATCGGCAATAAAATAGGGCAGTGTTTTGCTACGGGTTTGTATACTAAAATCGCTGTATTTTATTTTAAGGGTCACTGTTTTACCGGAAACCCCATACCTTCTTAATCTTTTTTCCAGGGCCATAGCAATGGTTTCTAATTTTTCTATCATAAAAATTTCTGAGGAAAGGTTCTCATCAAACGTATGTTCTGCTGCAACAGATTTAGCAATCCGGTTTGATTTTACTTCACTATTATGGATTCCGCGTACTACATAGTAATAGAATGTTCCTGATTTACCAAAATGTTTTTCTAAAAATTCTAATGGTTTGCTTTTTAAATCCAGTCCGGTAAAAATCCCCAGCTGGTACATCTTTTCTGTAGTGACTTTTCCAACACCATAAAACTTTTTAACAGGTAATTGTTCTAAAAAACCCAGGACTTCATCCGGCCCTACTGTTTTCTGTCCATTGGGCTTGTTATAATCTGAAGCTACTTTTGCTACAAATTTATTTACAGAAATACCTGCCGAAGCTGTTAAGCCAATTTCATCAAAAATCCGTTTTCTTATTTCCTGAGCGATTAAAGAAGCACTTGGATTCCCTTTTTTGTTATGTGTTACATCAAGATAAGCTTCGTCAAGAGAAAGCGGTTCTACTGCATCGGTGTATTCGTAGAAAATATTTTGAATTTTTTTAGAAATTTCTTTATAACGGTCAAACCGGGGCTTTACAAATAATAAATCAGGGCAATTTTTTTTAGCAAGATAACCGCTCATAGCACTTCGTACACCAAATTTTCTTGCTTCGTAACTTGCAGCAGCTACTACGCCCCTACTTTCTCCTCCTCCAACAGCCAGTGGTTTTCCTCTTAATTCCGGATAATCCATTTGTTCTACAGAAGCATAAAAAGCATCCATATCGATATGAATTATTTTTCTCTGTAAAAGAAATTCCTGCATTATAAGAATTAAAGTTATTTTTTTATTGTAGATAAATTGTGGTTTGCTATTATTTGCTGTTCCTTATTTTCTGTTGGAAAAAAGAAACTCCATGGCTTTCTTTTAAAATGTTTCCAAACGGCTACCGTAATCGATTTAAACTCAATAAAGGGAATATTCCTGGAACGAAAAGCCAACCCCAAGGAAAGGCTAAAGCTTACTAAAAAATTCATTGCCCCAATAATACCAACACCAAAAATACCCCAAAATAACATTGACTGGCTTACATGATAATTTGCACCGTATATTCCCAATGCCAGATTACCACTTGCAAAAGTAATGTGCCTGACATCTAAATCCAATCCTAAAAAGAGCCCTATAGAAGCTGTAGTACCCATAAATACGCCAAACCAAAAATTAGAAATAATCCCCGGCCATTTTTTTTCATATACTGAAGCAAGTTTTTTTGTCTTTGTTTTACCGAAGGCTCTTTTTAATAACGGATGTTCCTGTATCCTGAAATACACCTGGTTGTGTTTGCCCCTGTTGGCAACACTTCCTGAAATTATGCCCGACAAGAACAGAAACAAACCGGCAATGGCAGCATGTAAAATAGCCAGTGAATGTATTGGGCTGATATCGGTTAATAATGTACCCCATTTTGCGGCGGCGATATTCTTTTTAAACATCATATCTATTAACCAGGCTCCTAATAAAGATACGGGAAAAGCCATGACCACATTTCCAACAAAAGCAATAAACTGAGAACGGAAAACGCGGGCAAAAAGTAGCGCAAAAGATTCGTGCTTCAGCCTGTTTCTGCCTTTTACTTTCATTCCTTCTTCTAAGGATTTGATTAAAGCAGAAGCTGTCATTGCAGGTTGTTTGGTAGCTAGTGTAAAGCCCATGATGTATATGGTTATAAAACCAAAAGCATAGTTCATACTGTACAAGAAAGCATGTCCAAAATAACTAGTATCTATTTTAGATAAAAGTATTTTAATAATACAGAGCATCCCAACTATAAAACCTCCGCCTAATGCAGCGATAAACATAGTAAAATATTCACTTTTACTTTCTGTAATGTAATGTTCGCCGGTTTTCGCTGTATGCTGTGTTATTTCATATGAAATGAGTTGTGTGCTTTCCAGGAAAAATTGCCGCACATTATTTTTATAACAGTTGAATTTAATGAGCAATAAAGCTAAGTCGATAGTGTTTGCTCTTTTATCCTCTTCTACATCTACTATCAAAAGTGGCATTAGTAAGTGTAACCGCTCCAATTGCTGCCTGATACGTAATAAGTTCTGGTTCACACGAAGCGAAATACCATATTTAGAACTGTTACTAAATGCCTTATCCACAAACTGGTTTGCCTGCTTGTGCAAGACCAATAGCTGCCTGTAAGAAAGTGAAGCAGATGAAATATAATGTTGTTCGGATACCTTTATCTCTTCATTAATCAGCAAAAGTTCTTTTTCAAAAGCTACAAACGGGCTTTCTAAAGTTTCAAACTCCGGTACCATTTTTATCACATCTGGTTCCATAGCCCTGCCGCATATACGCTGTGAAATTAATATCATTGATAAGAGCATCTCGGATAATGGTGATTTTTTTTCTACACTAGCATATATACTACCAAAACCAAGTACATCAAGTAACGCATTTAACTGCTCCCTTGGGATTTGGCTGACCCATAGAATGTCATCATGGCGATAGAAAACCTGATTTAATACATATTCCAGCGTGTCCTTTTGAGGTTGATTGGGTAAAATTTTAGCATATATCCTGCGCTTCATTTCAAAAAGAAAATCAACATCCTGTAGAATACCGGCATCAGATAATATTTTATTGCATTTTTTATTTTTAAGCACCTGTTTTACATAGATTGAAAGCTGTTGTGCTATTGATTGGTTTCCCTGAAGAAATGCAATAAATGCTGTTATATCTACTGAATTTCTTTGCTTCTTAGCAGGGCGGATGAGCCGGATTAGTTCAATCAGGATTTCTAAAGAATCTTCTTTTCCTGTCCAGCTTTCCGATGTATCAAAATGTAGTATGACATATTCAATAAGTGAAGGTTTGGTGTAGGATCTTTTAAATTTCATTATTTTTGGGATTCTTTATGTAAAAATACAAATACTAAAACCGAAATTCGTTAACTCAAAACTAAAATAGCACTCAAATGATTGAAATAGAAAGAAAATTTTTAGTACAATCAGATGCTTTTGTAGCTCTGGCAAAATCAAAATATACTATTACACAAGGCTATATTTCTAGTAATCCATTAAGGACAGTAAGGATACGTACAAAGGGAGAAAAAGGCTTTATTACAATAAAAGGAATGAGTAGTGCGTCTGGCATGTCCCGTTTTGAATGGGAAAAAGAAATTACTATAGCTGAAGCAACCGATTTGCTGCAACTTTGTGAAAAAGGGGTTATCAAAAAAATACGTTACGAAGTAATATATAAAAATCATGCCTTTGAGGTTGATGTTTTTGAAGGAGAAAATTCAGGTCTTATCATCGCTGAAATAGAATTGCATGCTGAAGATGAAACTTTTGAAAAACCGGAGTGGCTGGGGCAGGAAGTCACTAATGATGAGCGTTATTATAATGCCTGCCTGAGCCAGCATCCTTTTATGAAATGGTGAAATTGATTAAATCACTTACCATAATTTACTATTCCCTTCTACACTCATTTTCATACACTATTATCTATTTGGTCACCTGCTCAATAGTTACTTTTATAGAGCCGCCGTATCTTTTAGGAGCAATTTCCATAAATGCTTTTTTAGTAAGATCTAAATCCCTTCCTTTTATAAATGGCCCCCTGTCTGTAATTTCAACAATAACCGATTTATTATTGGATTCATTAGTGACTTTTATCTTTGTTCCGAAAGGGAGTTTTCGATGTGCCGCAGTATATTGACTATTGTTGAACCTTCTACCACTGGCCGTTCTTCTGCCTGTAAATTTATCAGCATAGTAAGAAGTATGGGCATTTTTTTTTATTAGTTTTAAAGTAGCTTTAGTAGTAAACTTAGAACTGTCCGCTACCATAAGGTTTTTGATAATAGTATCTACTACTGTAGCTTTAGCCGGCTGGACATTTTTTTTATGATCAGACTGAGCTGAGGATAAGCAGCAAGACAGTAGCAGCAATACACAAGTATATAATTTATATTTCATATATTTTTATTAGACAGAATTATAAAATTGTATTAAAACAAAAAAGCCCTTTTACAGAGCTTTTGTATTATAACCATAAATGCCAGGGAACCCTACTCAGGATAAGAAGCAGACCCAAACCATAAAAAATGGCGAATGTTTTGTATTTAGATACACTATTGATCTGCCTTTTATGCTTAGACCATCCTATAGTAATAAGAATAATAGCTATAAGGTTTATTAATGGGTGTTCTAAAGCTACAAGCCTGGCGGAACTATCTAAACCACCCATGCCTAATTGCTGTATTATTTTAAGGCCATTTGGTGACACAAAATAAAGTATTAAACCCACGAGGAATTGTATATGAGAAGCAATTAAAGTAAACAGGGCTATTTTTCTGTCCGTTAGGGAGAATTGTTTTTTACTGAAGTATCCTGTTAAAGAAATAACAACTGTTATCAATAATAAAATAAGTACTATATACGCCCAGCCGGAATGAAATTTTTGAATAAAATTGTACATGTTTCTGATGTTTGGAATTCAAATATAATAAAAAAGTATAAAAAAAACCACGCTTTAGGGCGTGGTTTTATAAAAGTGAGGTTATTTAGAAAGGGTATAGTAAATAATTTAAATATAGACTATGCCTGAATAACTATTCCAATACTGGTTGTAAAACCCTGTCTATAATATGGATAACACCGTTTGTTGCCTGAATGTTAACCGCCTTTATAAGACTTGCAGGGGTAGCAGGGGTAGGCAACTCGGTTAATTTAACCGTTGCTCTTTCTATTTTAAATGTTTGGTTAGCTGTAGCACCAGGAGCCAGAGTAGTAACCGTTACATCAGCATTATTATTCCATGAGGTAGCTGAGCCAGATGTTAAATTTCCCCTCGAAACATGGTATTGTAATATTTTAGTAATGTTTTCCGGAGTAACAGTTATGCGCGTAAAATAACCTCCTTCACCTGTTGCTGTTGTAAAAGCTGCATTGTTTGGCGCAAATACAGTTAATGGTGCTGCTGTATTAGCATTTGTTAGTACATTTCTTACAACTGACTGATCTCCATAAAGTTCACTAGTTACAACAGTTAATAAACTAGATAAATCAGGATTAGCGATTAAATGGTCTACAATTGTAGGTTGGCCTAATATTCTATCTATAACATGTATAACACCGTTACTGGCATCAATATCAGATTTGGTAATTTTTGCACCAACAGTTGTAGCTAAGCCTCCATTGATTAAAAAATCATTTTCTGATTTGCTTACAAAAAGGTTATTCCCTGGTCTAGAATTAGGAAGTACAAATGTCCTGGAATAACCGAATGCCACTAAATCATTAGCTCTTGTACCAACACCTAGAACATGGTTCTGAAGAACTAACCTTAGGTTGTCGATCAAAGCTCTGTCTGTAACGGGATCCCATCTATTTATTTGTAATCTTGAGTAACCTGCTAATTCAAAAGCAGCGTCAGTAGGTGCAAATACAGTATAAGAACCAGGATTGTTTAAAGTAACATCTAAAGTTGTCTTTTTCAAAGCTTCTGCCAAAATACTAAAATTGGCATCCGCTTTAACGATTTCTACTATTGTTGGTAACCTCTCTATTACTTCTTTATCTTCATCACATGAGAATAGTGTAAAAGCCACACATAGGATGAATAAAAAACGTTGCACTTGATTTTTAATTTTCATAATTGTTATTTTTAATTTTAATAATTGAGCAATTTTATTGTTATGTATTATGGATTATTTACCAAAGATGTACCTTAATGTAAATTGTGCCTGCCAAACATCAAAAGAAGATGCATTTTTCTGAAAAGTATCCTTAATCAACGCTCTTTTCCCTTGTTCGTCTGTTTGGAATGCCAGTGTATAAAAAGGGGTAAAATTATTACTATTACTTGGTCCCTGGGCAACTGACAATACATTTACATTTGTTGCCCTTTGTGATACGCCCCAGTTGCTATTTAACAGGTTGGTAAAGTTTAAAATATCCGCCCTAAACTGAAACGTATTGTTTTTACCTCCTATTTTGATAATAAAATCCTGAGTAACGGATAAATCCAATCTATGCAGCATTGGAATAGTCTGTGCATTTCGCTCTACATACTGTCCCCTTCTTTTTGACAAATAAGGGTCCTGATCAATATATTTATCAAAAGCTTCCTGC
>DASVUQ010000372.1:0-13819 GCA_036386975.1 Flavobacterium sp.
AAAGTTTATGAATTATTCTTCATGTTTCGTTATGGAGAAAGCCCATTTGGATTATATGTACGAAACAATGGTTGGGCTAAAAATATTCCCAATGGAGGAAGAGGCGTAATTTTTGGCGGACTAGATCATTTCGAAAGACCAGGTGCCGTTAACTTTCAGGATTTTGTACACCAATATACACCGGAGCGTCGTATTTATTCATTTTAAATTATAATTGGTTAGTCTGTTACTAAACATTTTTATCTTTAGTTAGAGGGATAGTTTCAACCTTTTTACCACTATAATGAAAAATAAATAGGCTATTTAGTATAAGTTTAAATCTATATTTAATAGTACCTTATTATAACAGACCGGCTTGATTAAGCCGGTTTTGTTATAATAGATTTTATACTTAACTGTAGTAACCTCATCTTCAAGATCAATAGTAAATAATACAACATATTATAAAAGTTGTGTAAAAATATTCTAGAAATATAAGGCCAAATTTGTCTAACAATAATTAATAACTAAAAAAGAAGCAAAATGAAAAACAAAATCCAAATGCTCGGAAAATTAAAAACATTGGCGCCTTTTTTTGGGGCTGTGCTATTTATGACTTCAACTTTTATAGTTACTTCCTGTAAAGACGAGAAAAAAGTAGATACAGAAGAAGTGGCAGACGATAAAAATGAAGAAAAATTTGATGGTGCAAAAGAAGATGATTCCGAACACTTAGTAGAAGCCGCTGCACTTAATCTTATAGAAATCAGGTTAGGGGAATTAGCGCAAAGCAAAGCGGTATCTAAAGAAGTAAAAGACTTTGGGAAAATGATGGTAGAAGACCATAACAAAACTTTGGGTGAATTAAAATCGCTAGCCGGCACAAAACAAATGACATTACCGGCTGCATTAACAGAAGAAGGTGAAGAAGCATACAAAAAATTTGCTGATGAATCTGCCACAGATTTTGATAAAAAATACGTTGATAAAATGGTAGATGCACACCAAACTGCGATTGAAAAATTTGAAAAAATGGCTACAGATGCAAAAGATAGTGATATTAAAGCATTTGCTACTAAAACATTGCCGGCTTTAAGAACACACTTAGACCATGCAGTAACACTACAAAAAAAGTTGAATACAAATAAATAAATTATCAAATTAAATAAACCATTAAAAATTAAATTATGAAAGCTACAGAAGATAAAGCACAAAAAGCAGCTCCTAAAAAAACAGCCGCTAAAAAGACAGCTGGTAAACAAGATGTTGCACAAGGGTTAAGAGATTTATTTGAAGATCAACTAAAAGATATTTACTGGGCAGAAAAAGCATTGGTAAAAGCATTGCCTAAGATGGCGAAAAATGCTTCTACTCCTGAATTACAAGAAGCTATTAATGGTCATACAGATATTACTGTAGAACAAGTGTCTCGACTGGAACAAGTATTTGAGTCTATTGGTGTAAAAGCAGTAGCAAAAAAATGTGAAGCTATGGACGGACTTCTAAAAGAGGCGACGGAAATTATGGAATCTACAGAAAAAGGTGTGGTAAGAGATGCCGGTATTATATCCGCATCACAAAAAGTAGAGCATTACGAAATAGCTACATACGGTACACTTGCGGCATTCGCAAAAATATTAGGGGAAGATGATGCAGTAGCATTATTGGAAACTACATTAAATGAAGAAAAATTCGCAGATACTTCATTAACAGAAATCGCAGGCAGCATCAATATTGAAGCGGCAGATGAAGATCAAGAATAAGAAGGTCATTATAACTAAAATTATTTCATCATGAATACAAATCAAGAAAATTATACAGGACAAGGTGCCAGGGCAAGAGTGAGTGATAACCAGGACCCACAACGTTATGCAGGCACAGAAGAAAATATCATCAATACTCCTAAGAATGCTTCAGGTCAGGATGATAGTGATGATTTCTTAAAAAATGACCAGGATGGTTTTTATCCTAACGACCATAATAACGCAGGTGTAGAAAGGTCTCAAAACACTAATGACGACGATGATTTTATTATTAATGGTACTGATGATGATGATGATTTTATCATTAATGGTACTGATGATGATGATTTTATCATTAACGGCACTGATGACGATGATGATTTCATTATTAATAGCACTGATAGTGATAACACTTTCGATGACGAAGAAAACTTCAATGATCAGGAAAGCGATAATGGTGACCTAAACCGCCTGGGACGTGATACAGATGTAAACCGTAATCAGGATGATTCCATTTTTGGTGGTACTAACAGGAATGAAAGCTTATAATTATAAATAAAAAAGCTATCACTTCTTTTATTAAAATCAATAAACAAAATTTAAAAATTAATATAAAAACAGATAATTATGAGAACAGATAATTTTAGAACAGGGAATATAAAAACAAATAATATGAAAACAGGTAAAGTTTTATTAGGTGTTGTTGCTGGCGTTGCCATTGGAGCAGCTTTAGGAGTACTTTTTGCTCCGGAAAAAGGAACTGAATTAAGAAGTAAAATCACAAGAAAAAAAGGTGACTATCTTAATAACATCAAAGATAAATTTAATGAAGTAGCAGAAAATGCTTCTGATAAATTAAATGCTGTAAAAGACCGTATTACTAATAGTAACAACGGAGGAAATTTGGCAGATAGTATATTAGATGAGGCATCTGGAGAAAATAACGGAAATAATAAGAATTTTAATTCTGAAGATAAACATTTTTAGTAATAAGTTCATTTCTGCTTAATAAAAAACAGCGTATCATCTACGCTGTTTTTTATTTTATAAAAGTCACTCACATATAAATGTATTAAAAACAAAATTTGAAAGTTTACATTATTTTTTTAAATTTATAATACAAAAAAAGAAAAATGAGCGCTGAAGATAATAATCATTTTGCTATCGATGATATAGAATCGTTATTAAAAACGAGCACGAAACCTGCTATAATCCTGGATAATAAATTCTTTATTCACAAAGCAAACACCCACTTTGTTTCTTTTTTTAATGTGAAAAATTCTAAGATTAAAAAAAAGGATATTTTTACAATAGGGGTTGGGGAATGGAACTTTCCATCATTTGTTCAACTACTTGACAATCTTGTTACTATACAGTCTGAAATATACGGATATGAAATTGAATTTACTTCTACATCCGGCAAAACCAGTACATTATTAATTAACGGACAACCGTTTCAATCTACAGAGTCTGATGATTACTGGTTGTATCTGGAATTTAATAATGTAACCGAGCAAAGAAAAATAGATGCTATCATACAAGAAGAGGAGATAAAAAGGCTCGAAAGTGAAGACCGATTTAAAATAATTGCTGATACTGCACCTGTACTTATATGGCTTTCAGGACCCGATAAGTTATGTCATTTTTTTAATAAAGGCTGGCTTGATTTTACAGGCCGTACAATAGAACAGGAGATGGGAAATGGATGGACTGAAGGTGTACATCCTGATGATTATGGTTCCTGCCTACAGACGTATTCCAATAATTTTGATCAGCGAAAAGAGTTCTATATGGAGTACCGTCTCAGGAGGTATGACGGGCAATACCGATGGATTTCTGATCGCGGTGCACCACGATATGACATCAACGGGGAATTTATAGGATATGTGGGTAGCTGTATAGATATACACGACCAGAAAGATTTTGCAGAAGCTTTAGAAACTAAAGTAAAATTACGCACCCAGGAACTGGAAGAATCAAAAGCATTCCTTAATTCCGTTTTAAACTCGGCGTATTTTGGTATTGCCACTTATGAACCTATTTATGATAGCTCAAACAATATTATAGATTTTAAAATAAAATATACCAATCCTGAAGTCCCTGAAAACTTTGGATTAAAAGTTCAGGATGTTATCGGAAAAACATGCCGGGAAGTATATCCCGGGATATTTGAAAACGAGGTGTTTGAAAAAATGAAATATGTTTTTTGCCATAATACATTTGATCAATACGATGTTAAAGTGAATATAAATAACAGGGATATCTGGCTTTCTGCTATAATAGAAAAATTGAACGATTGTCTTATTGTAACTTCAAAAAATACCACGACAGAAAAAGAAGCTGCTATTGACCTGATCAAAATGAATACGCTACTCAAAAATAAAAACAGGGAGCTGGAACAGGTTATCCTTAATGAATTTTCCCAAAGTTTTGATTTATACGCCACCGGAAAACCCTTTTTTGATTTTCTGTTAAAGGAAATTTTTATAAAAACCAAATTAGATTATATCATTATTGGAGAAATAGCTACTAATAAAGAAGCTATCAATTGCCTTTCCGTTTGCGCGTTTGGAGAAATCGATACAAATTTCAATTACCCATTAAAAGATTCTCCATGTAGTGAAGTCATCAAAGGTAAATTCCACTCCTATCCTTCTAATGCACAGGCTCATTTTCCCAATAATCAATTTTTAAAAGATTTTAAAGCAGAAGGGTATTTAGGATACCCACTTTTAGACAAAACCGGAAAATGTAATGGTCTAATAGCCATATTACATAAAGAACCTATTAAAGATATTACTTATATTGAATCTCTGATGAGGATTGCTGCAAAAAGGGCAGAAATAGAACTCGAAAAAATGAGAAGCGAAATTTTGCTGGAACAGAAAAACCAAAAACTGCAAAACCAAAATAAAGAACTTACCTCTTTTGCTTATATTGCTTCACATGATTTACAAGAACCGCTAAGAAAGATAAGGATGTTTACCAGCCGCATCCTGGAAACAGACGGTAACAATTTTACTGCCAATACACTGGATTATTTTAGTAACATTAATGATACGGTACAACGAATGCAAAACCTTATCAATGACCTGTTAATTTACTCCAGCATTGATCCTGAAAACTTGTCTAAGAAAAAAACAAATTTAGATTTAATATTTAAGGATTTACTTAAAGACTTGGACCATATTATAAATGATACTAAATCTATTATCGTAAACGTACAGGAAATGCCAACCATACAGGCCGTTCCTACACAAATAAAACAATTATTTTCTAATATCCTGCTCAATGCTATAAAGTTTCGAAAGCAAACCGGCATACATGAGATTAATGTTAGTTGTGAAACTATTACTATAAATAACGAGGAATATTACAGGATTAATGTAGCTGATAACGGTATTGGGTTCGATATGGCCTACAGGGATAAAATCTTTGAAGTGTTTCAAAGGCTTCATGGAAAGAAAGAATATGCAGGAACCGGAATAGGATTAGGAATATGTAAAAAAATAATGCACAATCATAATGGATTTATAAGTGCAACGGGGGCTCTTGGTATTGGGGCTGTATTTTCAATGGATTTTCCTATAAAAAATAAATAATATAAATACAAACATTGTGTTAAATCATGTAAGTAAAATTAGATACTGATGAATTTAATTTGATAAAATAAATTATTTAATTATGATACATCCCGATACAAAAGTGGAATATATTAATGACACTATAGGCTATGGTTTGGTGGCTACCAAATTTATACCAAGAGGTACCATCACCTGGGTACTGGACGAGTTGGACGCTGTATACAGCCCTGAAAAAGTCAGCAGCTTATCACAGTTATTACAAAAACAATTGGAAATATACTCTTTCCGGAATGCAGCGGGAGAAAAAATCCTTTGTTGGGATAATGCTAAATTTGTCAACCACAGCTTTTACCCCACCTGTTTTTCTACTGCCTATGATTTAGAAATTGCCATTCGGGATATCCATCCGGGAGAACAACTTACAGATGATTACGGGTACCTGAATGTAGAAACACCTTTTTTCCCTGTAGATGAAGGCCATGCCAGAAAAGCGGTCTACCCGAATGATTTATTAAACTTTCATGAAGAATGGGATGAATTAATAAAAAATAACCTGCCATTTGTATTCAGCCAGGAACAGCCTTTGTTACCCTATGTTGATACTGATCTGTGGAATGATTTCAAAAAGTTGGAAAAAGACCCGTCGCAAATGCAGTCGTTATTAAGCTGCCATCATTACAACAAAATTGCTGTTTAAATTCTTTGAAGGATTTCTTTAAGATTAATACTTTTACTAAAGAAATCCTTCCATAAATCGCCTTTTTCTTCCAGGCGTTTTAGTACTTCTTTTATAGTAAAACGTCTAATGTTCAATGATGGACCCACTTCTGACCAGTCTAAAGGTGTGCTGATCGTTGCCGATTCGCGGGGCCGGAGAGAATAAATGCTAGCCATGGTTTTACCTTTCCCGTTTTGTAAAAAATCAAGGTATACCTTGCCTTTTCTTTTAGAAGGCGTTCTTTCCAAACTCACTATTTCAGGTAACTGATTGGCCACCATCTGGCTGATAATGTGTGAGAAATCACGGGTTTGATCGTACGTATATTTAGGTAAGACGGGTATAAAAATATGAAGTCCGTTACCTCCGGAAGTTTTTATATATGCCGGAACCTGAATGCTGTCCAATACTTCTTTAACTTGAAGTGCAGTAGCAATAATATCGGTAAGAGGGGCATCTTTAGCGTCAACATCAAAGATGATATAATCGGGTTTATCAAGCGTCCCTACCCTACTGCTCCACGGATTCAGTTCAATACAGCCCCAGTTCGCCAGAAATAACAAGGTTTCTTTATCCTGGCATAAAAGGTATTCTATCTGTTCCCCTGTAGATTCTGATTTTATTTTATGGGTCTTAATCCATTCGGGCACTACTCCGGCCACATCTTTTTGAAAGAACCCAATATTTTTGATACCGTCAGGATTCCGGCGGAGCGATTGCGGCCTGTCTTTAAGATAAGGTAAAATATATTCGGCCACAGTATCATAATAGGCGATAACATGCCCTTTTGTAATTTTTTGTCTGGGCCAGAAAATTTTATCCGTATTGGTAAATTCAAGATCTTTTTTTAAAGGTACCTTTTTTTTAGGCTTTTGCTTTTTTGCTGCTGCCGGCGGGGCAGGTGTTTCTGATTCATCTACTGTACCTGTATGTACTGAAGGTTTTTCTATGACAATATCAGTTGGGTTTTTATCTTCTCTTAATCCTAAAAAAACCGGATGCCGCATACTTTGTGCTTCGGTAAACTCGGAGAACTTTATTTGTGCTATTAATTCCGGGTTTACCCAATGTACGCCTGCCATTTTTGGAGGATTCACAAAAGGGCTTGTTTTGCATACCAGCGGATCTAACTTTTCCCGAAGGTCCTCTAATACGGATGCTGTAAAACCTGTACCCACCTTACCGGCATATTTAAAATCTTTGCCTTCATAATATCCACATAATAACGCGCCTAATCCTTTGCGTTTGCCCTGAGGATTGGTAAAACCCCCAATGACCATTTCCTGTTGCTTTTCGGTTTTAATTTTGAGCCATTCCTTTGACCTTTGCCCGGTATGGTAATGGCTGTCCGCTTTTTTGGCAATAAGCCCTTCTCCTTCGTTGTTACGGCTTTTATTGAATGCTGCTATCCCGTCTGCTTCAACATGTGCAGAATAAATTATAGTATCGTTGTTTGGTAATAGTGTCTCTAATATTTTTTTTCTGTTGATTAATGGAAGCTGCCGAAGATCAAAACCCTGGAAGTATAAGATATCAAAAACATAAAACCGTAATTTTCCCAGTTCGGGATGGTCTTCATAATGTTGTAGCCACTGAAAATGGGTTTTGCCTTCCGGGCTTTCTACCACAACTTCACCGTCAAGGATTACATCCTGTGTTATGGCCTGGAGTTCCTGTGCAATAAAGGGATATTTACCATTAAAGGGTTTTTGATTCCTGGAAACTAATGTAACTTCTCCTTTATGAATTTGTGCCAGGCAACGATAGCCATCAAATTTAGTTTCAAAAATCCAGTCTTTATTATCAAACGGGGCATCTGCCAGCGTAGCAAGCTGTGGTTTCCAGTGTGTCGGAAATTCAGGTAACGGCAGCGCTTCTTTCAGGGCTTCTGTTGTCAAAAAAGATGCCGGCTGCTGCTCTTTCTTTTCCGTAGCTTCCGGTTTCTTTTTTATCTTTTTTTCCTTTTTATCTTTAGCCGTTTCTTTAGACTGCCATACATTATCCGATTTTTCTATGGCTTCCATATCTTTTCCTGTAAGTACTGAATTTTGGTCGAACTCCATATTTTTATCAGCAAATTCATCTTTTCCTTTCATAAGGAGCCACTGGCTTTCCTCCGTTTTCATACGTATCAGGTTCCAGGAACCTTTTAGCTTTTTTCCGTTAAGGACCACTTTTATATTTCCTTCCTGCAGTTGCTTTTTTAAAATGGCTTTATCGTTTTTAATATCCTCAGAACCTTCAGCATGAAAAGTGCCGGTATCCCACACCATTACTGTTCCGCCGCCATATTCTCCCTTTGGGATAGTGCCTTCAAAATCAATATACGCCATAGGATGGTCCTCTGTCTGGACGGCGAGCCGCCGGTCCGCGGGATGAGCAGAAGGCCCTTTCGGCACTGCCCAACTTACAAGTACACCATCAATCTCCAATCGAAAATCATAATGCAAACGGGAAGCAGCATGTTTCTGAACCACAAAACGCAATGCGCCTGTTGAACTCTTTTTTGTTCCTTTTGGTTCTTTGGTCTTGCTAAAATCCCTTTTCTCATTATATTTTTCGAGTCCCATAGTAGATCTTACTATTAATTTTTTATGGCTTCAAGGCTTGCTTTCAATTGTTCCAGTAAATCATCTGCAGCGGTTGCCGATGATTTCTTTGACGTTTTTTTCGCAGGTGCCTTTTTATCAGGAGCTGCGGATTTCTTTTTTATCAGTTGTAGCAGCTCCTCTTTATAGGTATCTTTATATTTTTCAGGCTCAAATTTATTGGTAAGCTGATCGATAATATGAACGGCCATATCGAGTTCCTTTTTCTGTACCTGTATATCGGTTGGTATTTTAGCTTCCTTGGGATCACGCAGGTCCTGGTCGAACCTGATCTGGATGAGCAGGATCGCATCTTCTTCTACTTTAAGTATACCGAGATGTTCCGTACTGCGGATAACAAACTTTGCAAGGCCTACCTTTCCGGTCTTTTTTAGTGCTTCCCGAAGCAATACATACGTTTTTGCAGCAGGTTTTTCCGGCTCTACGATATACGGTTTTTCTAAATATTGTGCCGGTATTTCTTCTTCCAGTACAAATTCAAAAATATCGATAGTTTTGGTTTTTTCCGGTAATGCTTTTTCAAAATCATCTTTATCCAGGATAATATAATCCCCGTTTTCTTTTTTGTATCCTTTGGCAATGTCCTCCCAGGGCACTTCTTTACCATCTTTTTTACACACCCTTACAAATTCAATCGCACACTGGTCTTTCTTTCTTACCATATCCAGATCAATGCGATGTGTTGTAGCACCACTATACAATCGTACAGGGATATTTACCAAGCCAAAACTAATACCCCCTTTCCATAATGCTTTCATATTATTCTGAATTTAAATATACTTCATGTGCCTTATCCGGCTTTTCGCTGTAGCCCTCGTTACAAAAGCTTTTTTCCTATAGTCCCGGCAATAGCTTCCTCTGGTCGCTTTGCCAGGCCGGGAAAAAGTAGCTTTTGCTGCCTTGGGGCTGCCGCTGCAATCCGGGGCAGTTGCCATATTTATTTTTAAAGTGATTTACAGTTTTTCCAATTGATACAAAATTGTTTTTCAGCCCTGTGTTTTACCTTTCAATCTAAATATAAAATTCAGATAAACATAGCTGATCTATTTTTCTGTATTATTCCTGCAAGGTTTTTTTTAAACCTTGTAGGTATGATATATTTTATCCCTATTATTTTAATTACACCTACAAGGTTAAAAAAACCTTGCAGGATTGTGGCTCGTGCTACCCAAATATATACCCTGTGTTTGTTGCCTTGGTGCGCGTTAGGGATAGAGCAATTGTTTGAGCTCTTTTTGTGTAGCGGCAGCGGAACCAAAAAAGCGAGTGCGAAAGCCCGGCCTTTAGGCAACGCCCTAACGATAATTCACATTTCTTTTTGTACCCTTTCCTGTTATTCAATTTCAATTTTTTTAAGGTCAGTATTACCGGGGCCATTCAATAATTTTCCTTCGTGATTGAACCTTGATCCGTGAATAGGGCAGTCGAATGTGTTTTCATCGGCATTCCAGTGTAAGATCCCACCCATGTGCGGGCAAACGGCCGTACAACTGTGTACCACATTATTTTCGTCACGGTACACGGCTATTTTTTTAAATCCTTTGGCCAGTATGCCCCCTTCACCCGGCTGAAGTTCGCTAACATCTTTAATATCTTTTTTTGTAAACCAGTCGGTATAGTATTTGGCCATCTGACCTGCTTCATCCAGATAATCTTTTGCTATATTAAGTGTGATCCTTGACGGGCTGTATATCGATGCCCAGGGGTTTTCCCTCCCCATAATCAGGTCTGTTATTATCATGCCGCCCAGCGTACCGTGGGTCATACCGTTACCGGAGTCGCCTGTTATGATATAAATATTCTCATCGCCGGGGTTTTTTCCTATATATCCTAAAAGGTCAACAGGTTCCATTACTTGCCCGGACCATTTAAAAACTACTCTTTCCATATCCGGAAAATGTTTCCTTGTCCAGTCTTCAAGCCTTTGGTAGCGGTCTTCTTCTTTTATATCTTCATCTTCTGCCTGGCCTGTCCTGTGGTCTTCCCCACCGGCAATAAGCATGTCATATTCTTCATTAAATTCTTCTAAACGAACGTAATGATAGGGTTCTGAAACCCATTTGGATTCCATGTCCCCGGTATCCCACCATAAAGAATACGGTAATTTACCTTTAGGTACTTTGGCCCCAATGACATAGGTACGATACGGCCATTGCTTCGTATGCATGGTGGCCCAATCGTTTATAGGTGTGTTTGTCGCTACAACAACATGGCCCGCACTAATGTTGAAACCATTTGCCGTGGCACCTTTTTTAGTCACATTTCCCGCTCTTGTATGATTGTAGATGGTGCCGCCTAAATTAACAAATGCTTTGGCAAGCCCTTCGAGATAAAGAAGGATATGAAACTGTGCCTGGTTCGGGAATATGATACAGTTTTTACCCTCTTCTCCATGAATGTCCGGTATGTGTGTTAGCATATTAGTGGGCAAACCTGCCCGCCTTGAGGCTTCAAATTCTTTAAAAAGGCTTTTTTCTTCATCGGATTCATGCAGGAACAAATAACCATCTACTCTTTTGAAATGGCAGTTAATATTATTTTCCCGTACAGTATTGGCAATCCATTCTATGGCTGCGGAATGGCTTTCGGCGGCCAACCGTGAGGTTTCTTTATCAAATGTATTTTCGATTTCATAATAACGATCGTCCAGTGCATTGCTGATATGGGCTGTTGTCCTTCCTGATTCCCCGCTGCCTATGGTACCGTCTTCGACCAGCACTACTCTTTTTCCCGCTTTGGCAAGAGAGTAAGCAGTACTTAAACCAGAAATACCTCCACCAATGACAAGAACATCTGTTTCGATATCCTGTTCCAGTTTTTCATATATCGTAGGCACTATTAATTCTGAAAACCAAAAAGGCAAATTACTCCCTGATGTTATTTCTGTGTTGAGGGTTTCGGAAAATTTATCGTTATTTAAAGCCATAATGTTTTATTTTATAATTATTGTTGTACCTTTACATACAGAATTTCCCAAATTTATATAAACTATATAGGAGGTGTCTTATAGAATTATATTTAAATATTATATCCTGTAAAATATAGGATTCTTTTGTAATGTTACAATATATATATAAGATCCTATAAGATCCGTAGCGGTCCTAATAAGTAAATTTGTTTGTTTACTGGCCTTTTTTTCAATTTAAAATAACATGATTATGAGCAACGACAACAATCAGACTAATAAAAAGGATTCTTACAACAATCATGCTGGTACAGATCCAAACCGCTATGCTAATTTTCAATCTGTAGAGGAAACGGAAGAGATAAGCAAATATAATCTTAAAAAGGATTCTAAAATGCATTTGCCGAAGCTAAAGGTTAATGTTGGTAAGTGGGAACGTATTGTTATGGTAACGGCAGGCTCCTATCTTCTTTATAAAGCACTAACTGCGAAAAATAAAAGCATCCCTCAAAGCATTGCAGGCGGGACATTATTGTTAAGAGGAGTAAGTGGTTATTGTCCTTTATATCATGCAGTGGGCAAAATAGCAGATTCGAAAAGTTCTAATGTAAATATCCGTACCCGTATTTTTATTGACAAACCGGTTAATGAAGTGTATGATTTCTGGAGAAAGTTAGAAAACCTGCCTCAGTTCATGTCCCATTTGTCTAGTGTAAAAGAAGTAGATTCCCAGAAATCTGAATGGACTGCCAAAGGCCCTGTAGGGGTTGGACAGGTGAGCTGGGAAGCAGAAATTTTAATAGAGGAAAGAGGGAAAACCTTGAGCTGGCATTCTTTACCGGGTTCTACTATTGACAATGCCGGTAAAGTTATTTTTAAACCATCAGGAAACGGGACTTTACTTGATATTACTATTTCATACCATGCCCCACTTGGTGCAGCCGGAGAAAAAATAGCCCAATTCCTTAATCCGTATTTTGAAAATATGGTGATTGGTGATATTGAAAACTTAAAAAGCCATTTAGAGCAGAATAATGCTGAGGTGCTGAATTAAATAGAAACTGTTTAAATAAAATTATTATGGAAAACAAAGAAAATAAAATAAAAGAAGATAAAACACGCGACATTGATCCTAATGATATCGATTTTAAGCATCCTGCAAAAAAAGAGCAGGCAAATGAATCAGAGAACATTAGTGAGTGGCATCAGAAAAATGATATAAGCCAAACCTTATATCAGGAAAATTCGGATCCTACTATTTCACAAATCGACAAGGGTACGGTAGCATTACAGGAAGAAAAACTGGAAAAGAAAGACAATCCTACTGCTGCGGATAAAGATAATAGTAAAGAATAAGAATGAAAAGGAAAGGATTACTTTGGATATGATATTTCATTATAATTTGTGGTTTTAAATTATAGTTGATAGTAAAAGTATTTTATTCATAGTCATCCCGGAGATATCCTTCCAGAATAATGGCAGGAAAGTTGTAAGGTTTTGAGGAGAGAAAAATGGAGAATTAAAAAAAGAAAAATGAAAAAGATCAGAAAAAAAAGCGATACTATTGGTGGTATTGCGCATAAGATTTCGGAAGGTTTTTATATCAATATAAAACGCCCGCCCGTTCATAATCTGGAAGATGTTAAAAGTGAAGATCCAAAAGAAGAAGAAGAAAAACATCGTGGTAATAGCATGCCTGAAGAAGAAACAGGTATAGAGAAGACCATTAATCCGGATAAACCACATACAGATAGCGATACCCTACACCAATAGAATTAACTATCGTTATAAATAATAAAAAAGGAAGCACTTTAAAGTACTTCCTTTTTTTGTTGTATTTAATAGAGCTATTTGGTTATAACAGGAAAATACAATTTCATCGTGCTTCCCTTGCCCGGCTCCCCTGATGCTACAATATAACCGCTATGGTTGGTCATGATCTTTCTGCAAAGGGTAAGCCCTAGACCACTGCCACGAAATTTTTCTTTTCCATGGACCCTGAAAAAAGGCTCAAATATTTTTTCTGCTTCATCATTGTTAAAACCAATACCATTATCCTGCACAATAATTTTAGTATACCTGGATTCTAAGTCCCCTCCTACTGACATGATTTCTGTATGCGAAGGATCTTCTGCTACGATATTTATTTCAGGCCTGACAGCTTCTTCCGTATATTTTATAGAGTTTATAATAAGGTTTGTAAACAATTGCTGTACTTGTTGTGGCAGTATTTCAAGTTGCGGTAATGGGCCGATAGTAATCACTGCTTCTTTTTCTTTGAT
>DASVUQ010000373.1:0-7735 GCA_036386975.1 Flavobacterium sp.
GAACTGTAGTACTTGCAAAATCATTGATCGTTTTTATAAAAGTGGTTTCTACGGCATCTGTAACATTCAGTTGTGCTAAAACATATACTTTATTAGGGTCGGTTTTAGAAACCGCTATTTGTGTTCTCACCCCGTTTGGGACTGCAAACTTTTCAATAAAATTGGTTCCGTCAACAGAAGAAAAAACCTTTCCCCCGCCATTTCCATAAAGCCTGCTATTGGTAGTAGACACCCATACCTTGTTATCTGCCCCGATCTCAATATCGTTTGGTGCATGTCTCTTCCCATCTGCTGTTAAAGGTAAAATAACCGGATCCCAATTTAAACCGTTATTTGTAGATTTATATAATCCGAAAGTAGTACCACCTATATAAGTCGTGACATTTGCTGCACTATATTGCGTATCGCCCGCTGCTACATAAACTTCTGATATACCCCCATTATTCCTGACTTTTACGGCATTAATGTGTTGTACACCTGGCACCATATTCCCTGTAAAAGTACCATCAGATGCAGTCAGGGTTACATTTACTGGCCCTGAAAGTAGGGCATTTTGTAACATATCACCATGTGCTTTTGAAATCATAACTGCGGGAATTGTTATTGAAGCATCAGTTCCTCCCATTGCAAAAGGCAAATCGGTATTATTGTTCATGATAATTACAGCAATAGCCCCGGCATCCTGGGCGGCCTTAACTTTTGCAGTAAATGCGCAGTTTCCTCTTCTTATTAATGCAATTTTCCCGACAAGAGAAGCCGGGTTAGGAAATGGGTCACAAACAGTGGCGTTAGGATTTGCTGGCAAATCATTTTGAAAAACCACATTATTTACTATGGAGGCTGTTATTCTTGGGGCTGAACTAAAACCTGTAGGTGCCTCAACCATCATGTAGCTACCCGCTATTCCGGAAGGGGTATTTACTGTTAGGTTTGATGCTGAATTAAAATAAGTGGCCCCAGAAATCCCTCCAAATACCTTATTCCATGTTATTCCACCATTTATAGATTTCCATATCCCGTCACCATTAGCATCACCTCCAACATAAGATTCGCCTGTTCCTACATAAAAAATCTGGGGATTGTTAGGATCTGAAGTTATGCAGGAGACTGCTAAATTTTCCGGGATACCTACCCTTGTCCATACAGCATTTGGATTAGATATATTAGCATTTTTCCATAGTCCACCCGATACACCACCAGCAAAAACGGTTTCATAGGTAGGGTCATTAGGATCAAACATTAAAGCTCTGGTCCTGCCACCAACATTCGTTGGGCCTCTTTCAATCCAGGAATTATCAATTCCATCCCCTGGTGTTCTGTTTAAGAACCCATTACGTTGTTCCTGCTCTAGTTGTATGCGTAAAGCCTCTAATTTTTCTACACTAGGACGGCCTGTTCCGGGATCCATTGACAATTCCCAATTTTCTTCGTAGTATTTGTTTGGAGGCAAGCCCAATGCTAAACTTTCTTTTTTAGAGTATGATTTTGTAGTTTTAAACAGCGAATTTTTAAGAAATCCGGCATGTTTTTTTCTCAGAGCAATAATAGCTATAGAAGGTTTAGAAGTTGTTTGCTTTTTTTCTGTAGTGTTTTTTTTGATTATTTTCTTTATCGTAGATTGTGGGAATACCACAACAAAACTCATTAAAAAGAAAGTGGTTAACCCTATAATTTTTTTCATGTTATTGTTTAAAAGCAAATCTATATTATTTTAATGTTAATTCAAAATTATAAATAGTATTAGCTTTATTGGTATAGCTGAATTTAAATATAATATCATAACTAATGTGTCTCTTCGAATCCGAGAAGAAGAAGGCCTGACTTTTGAGGAAACCTCTGCACGTTTCCAAAAAAATGATGCCATTAATCACTGTTACTAAAGCATATTTTACACTAATTCATTATTGTGTTTTTTTAATTCCTCGCAAAGGCCCTAAGAGACAAAGTTATAGGGGAATGTTTTAGGTGCATGCCTATTTTTTAAGTTACACCGGCACACTACAGTTCAAGTGTTTCTTAAAAAACGAATTTTTTTTTAGTAGCCCCGATTGCAGTGGCATCCTGCGCTTTTTTGCGCAGATAAAGCGTAAAGCGGGACAAAAGCAGTGGTAACAATACTTTTTGTGCTCCTGATAATTCATTGGATTTAAAAAACTATAAATTTTTTGGGATTACTTTTGTAACAACATGATTTACTGATCACGACTTCTGTTCCCACTCTACGCTTCTTAGCCAAGGGGATTAGCCATATAATTACAAGTAATAACCTATAGTTATTTCTCCTTCCTATCGTACAAGTTGGATAATTTATCCTGATTATTGCCATAAAGCATTTCTGCCGTGAGGTACATCCATCCTGGTGCTGAATTGTGCGGGAGCCCTACTCGTGTATCATAACCTCTTTTGATTATTTTTTTCCCGTTTTCTGTTATTACATAATCTCTTACCATAGGTGTTTCACCAAATATTCTTGTATCAGGTGTACAGCCATCACGAAGGAATATTGACAAGTACTTTTCTATTGATTTTCTTTTTTCAGGGTCATCTTTCCATAAATAAGCCAGTGCGGTAGTAGTTCTTCCCATATACCACCATTCTTTGTTTTTAGCTTTGTCCTGCATTTCGTAATAAGGGCTCATTTGCTCATATAGCGCGTCAGCATGGGAGAGCATTTTTGAGTTTTTCTCAGCCAGGTAATTTCCGGGCCAGATAATGGCAGCCCTAGGACCGAAATTAGCATAAAGCTGTTTGTCAAATTGTCCCCTCTTATCATTCCAGAATTCTTTCTCTATGGCTTCTTCCATTTCCTTAAGCCGCAACTCATATTTTTTGATATCCTCATCATTGATGTTTAGGATTTTTAAGCTTTCAATCGCTGATTTTAAACCGGTTATTGTTGTAGCTGCGCCATAACTGGACTGGCTTTTCCAGGGTAAATCATCTTCGATAGCCCGCTTTTGTAAATTGTTTTTAGGATCTTTAAACGCTACAAGAAAGTCTGCCGCCATTCTTATGTTGGGTTCTATTTTTTTCAGATAGTCTTTTTTCTTTTCGGACGAAAGGAATAAACTGTGATTATAAAATATAAATAACCCCCATCCCACCTGGTCTATTTCCATATCATACACCCAGCTCGGTTTTCCATCTGCATAATAGCATTGTTGCCAGGTGCCTTTGTAACATACTCCTTTACCAGGCTTCCTGCAGTCCTGACCGTCATACCTACGTTGTACCCTCGCATAGAATAATGCGTTTTCTTCTGCCTCTTTTGTAAAACCTGCACAATCTAATATTAATCCTAAAACCGCACCGTCTCTTGTCCAACCGGAAGTATAAGGAGGCTGTGCTGCAGTAGGGGAACCGCTAATCATACCTGCATCTGCGTTTATTGAGATCAATATATTTATCAGGATTCGTTTAAGGGTATTATATACCAATTCGTCTTTTACTACCGGGATTTTAGCTTTGGATAGTTTGTTTACCCAATACTTATTCGTTTGATCTAAGGAAGAATGGCTTTTTATTTTCTTTAAATTATTGAAAGCATCCTGAGCGTTAGTGGCAAAGGAGAATGAAATGGTTATTTCATCTTTTTTAGCATTCTCTGATAAAACATTATAGTAGCTTACACACATTACCGGGCCCAGGGCGATCTTATTGTTATATGGTTTTGTAAGGTCAGGTAAAGGCTCGCGTTTGCTTTTATCTTCAATTAAACTGATTGCCGCTGTATGCCTGTCGGATGAAAGGGCACAATAAATAGATTTAGTAGTTATTATGGACTCGCCGGATTTATAGCTAGAAGGAAAAATAGTGGGGATTGATTGAATAAAATTATCAATATCCTTGTCCGATGAAGAGGGAGAAGGAAGTTTGCTCTTGTCTTCTTTTTCCGGCACAAAAGACAAGAAGGCATCCTGGCTTTTATCATAGAGCGTTGCAAAGCCGTTTTTGCTATCATCAACCCACTCCACTGTTGCATCGAATAATTTTTTCTTATTACACGGTGCCATGTTGGCTACATGTACCAGCTGAACGTCTTTTAATGGAGAAGAGGTAGTATTTAGTTCAATAGTAAATTTGCGTTGCAGGACATCCAGCTGATTATCTACCCAATCGGTAATGGTAACTTTAATGCCTAATTGCAGATTGGCAAATGTGGTAACAACCATTGGAGCATCATCAGAATAATAACCTTGCTTTTGTTCCCATTCTTCGCTTCTTAGCCATGTTATTTTTTCCTTTCCATCTATTGTATACTTTAAGCCCGCAAACGAACCTTGCCTTTCTCCTGCATTGTAGTACCGGTTATAGTCTTCTACTTTCCATCCAAATGGTATTTCGAACCTGTATAAAGTTTTATAGTTAAGATGGTCAAAATAGCTGGGACAAGGCCATCGTAACGCAACCAGTTCCCCGTATTTAGAAATTCCTGCAGTGAGTCTTGTATTTCCAACAACCGCATTAGTGGAAGCCGGACCGAACAAGTACTCCATAATAGGCAAGTTTGTTTTCTGGGCCTGAAGTTGCAGGCTTATAGCCATCAGGAATATTATCAGTTTCTTTCTCATAGCAAACTCTCGTTAAAAATTAATATTAGGATAGTCAGTAATGAAGCCAATGTATCTGCTTTCAAATTTTCAAATATAAAAATAAGAAAATTTGGCATTGAATTTAGGAAGTTAAAAAAGTAAAAAAGTTTACTGCTAAAAATTATGAACGGTTATAGCAAAATATTTTACATAAAAAGAGACTGTTCACACTTGTGAAACAGCCTCTTGCATTGTTGCTCAGGAATTACTTTCCTAACAACATGATTTCACTAATCACGACTTCTGTTACATATCGTTTTTCACCATTTTTATCTTCGTAGGAGCGATGGGTAAGTTTGCCTTCTACAGCAATTTCTTTTCCTTTGGTTACGTAATTTTCGATAATGTCAGCTGTCTTCCCCCAGGCAGTAATTCTGTGCCATTCTGTTTGTTCTACTTTTTCCCCTTTTTCATTTTTGTAATTTTCATTCGTCGCAATAGATAAGTAGGCCCTTTTTTTACCTCCTTCAAGCGTTCTGATTTCAGGATCGTTTCCTACGTTTCCGATTAGCTGTACTCTGTTTCTTAATGTGTTCATGGCGTGTAAATTTAAATTGTTTATAAAGATTATGCCGACTGTTATTGTTCGACAAGGCAAAGATGCTACCTTTTGCAAATGCTATTCGGTTGTAAACTATTTAATTTCGTTTACAGTTGCTTGTAACCGTTTGTAAACGGAATTTTAATTTAGATATTTATCAATAATAACTGGTGCTAAAAGAAAAAATAACTGATTTTCAAAAAAAATATTAATCATTGTAAATTGTAATTATTTTATCAGTGAACTTGCATTTTAGTTCTTTTTAACGATTTGTAAGTGGGAAAGTATTTTGCTACCTTTATCAAAATTAAAGATTATGCAGACAGAGATTAGTAAAGTAGAGTTAAGAAATTTACGCATTGAAGATTATAAAGAATTAAAAAACTCCATGATGGAAGCGTACCATGAACTGGAAAACTCCTACTGGAAAGAACATCATATTGAAAAATTATTAAACATCTTCCCGGAAGGGCAACTGGTTATCCTGATAGATGAAAAAGTGGTCGGTTCTGCCCTTTCATTAATTGTACATGAAGACACTGCCAATAAAAACCATACTTACGCTGAGATTACCGGGAATTATACTTTTTCTACACATGATGATTCTGGTGATGTCTTATACGGTATTGATATTTTTATTCATCCTAAATATAGAGGGCTCCGGTTGGGTCGAAGGCTCTACGATACGCGTAAGGAATTATGCGAACAGCTTAACCTGAAAGCCATTGTTTTTGCAGGCCGGATACCCAACTTTACCAAATATTCAGGAGAAATTACACCCAAACAGTATATTGATAAAGTACGCCTAAAAGAAATTTATGATCCTGTACTTTCGTTTCAGCTTAGTAACGATTTTCATGTAATTAAAGTAATGCAGAACTATCTGGAAGGCGATAAAAGCTCCGAAGAATACGCTGTATTATTAGAGTGGAATAATATTTATTACGATAAAAGCCCGAAACTGATCAATGCCCGGAAAAGTGTGGTCCGGATAGGTTTGGTGCAATGGCAAATGCGGCCGTTGGCCAATCTCGAAGCCCTTTTTGAACAATCAGAGTTTTTTATTGATGTGGTTTCCGGCTATGGAAGCGATTTTGCCTTGTTTCCGGAACTTTTTATCGCGCCTCTTATGGCAGATTATAATCATCTTTCTGAAGCTGATGCCATCCGGGAGATCGCCAATTTTAGTGAGCCTATCAGAAAAAGATTTCAGGAGCTTGCTATTTCTTATAATATTAATATTATTACCGGAAGCATGCCATTTCTGGAAGACGGCAATTTGTATAATGTAGGCTTTTTATGTAAGCGGGACGGTACCTACGAAATGTATACTAAAATACATATTACACCTAACGAAGTGCAGTACTGGGGCATGAAAGGCGGGTCTGAAATTAAAACATTCCATACCGACTGTGGTAAAATAGGGATCATGATTTGCTATGATGTTGAATTTCCGGAATTATCGCGATTAATGGCTGAGGAAGGCATGGAAATCCTGTTTGTTCCTTTTCTGACGGATACCCAAAATGGATATACACGGGTAAAGCAATGTGCACAGGCAAGGGCCATTGAAAATGAATGCTATGTGGCTATTGCGGGTTGTGTCGGTAACTTGCCAAAGGTGAATAATATGGATATTCAGTATGCACAAGCTGCCGTTTTTACGCCTTCGGATTTTGCATTCCCAAGTAATGGTGTCAAAGCAGAAGCAACACCAAATACCGAAATGACCCTGATTGTAGACGTAGACCTCGACCTGTTGAAAGAATTGCATGAACACGGAAGTGTACGTATCCTTAAAGACAGGCGCCATGATTTATATCAGATAAAAAAACTAAAGTAGACGTAACTTAAAAAATCCTTTATGAATAAATTTTGCCTGGAATGCAACGAAAAGGTTGTTGGGCGGGAGGATAAAAAATTTTGTAGTGATGGCTGCAGGAATGCGTACAATAATAAAATTAATAAGGACAGTACTAATTTTATGCGCAATGTAAATAATAAACTGCGCAAAAATTACAGGATCCTTACCGCATTAAACCCTGACGGAAAATCAAAGGCAACAAAAGCAAAATTATTAAGCAAAGGCTTCGATTTCAATTTTATAACTAACATTTTAAATACTAAAACAGGTAACACCTATCATTTTGTTTATGATCAGGGTTACCTGGCTTTAGAAAATGATTACTATATGCTTGTAAAAAAAGACCTCTAATTCATTAAACCCCAATCAATGAAGAACAATTACCTATCACTTATCTCTGTACTATTATTATCGGCTGTTATTTTTTGGATTTATTATTCTATGATGCCACAATCGGTACCGGCAGACAGTTTGTCCCTTTCCCGGTTTTCTACTAAAAGGGCGCTGGAAAAAGTAGCGGCCATGTCTGGCACACCACATTATGTAGGCTCAAAACAGCATGAAAACGTCGCGGCATATCTTATAAAAGAGCTTCAAAATTTAGGTTTGGAAACTAAAATCCAGGAGGGATATACACTTTCTGACTGGGGCAATCTCGTAAAGGCAAAAAACATCATGGCCCGTATCAGGGGATCAGCTAATTCCAAAGCTTTGCTATTGCTTTCCCATTATGACAGC
>DASVUQ010000374.1:0-1541 GCA_036386975.1 Flavobacterium sp.
ATTTCCGGTCATCATATACAGGTACCCCCCACTCTTCATCATGGTATTTTTCATAAAGTGCATCTCCGACACACCATTTACATCTGATTTTTGTTTCCATTGTTTAATGTGTTTCCGGTTCTGAAATATATTTTTTAATCCAGTAATGCCCTATATAAATAAGCGGTGTTAAAAGTACTGCCAGTACAAGCTTAAAAGTGTAACCTGTTAAAGCAGATGAAATAAAAGTTTCAAAATCAATTTTTTGGGGTAGCCAGAATGCAATCCCCAATACAATAAAGGAATCAAATAATTGTGAAACAATTGTTGACCCTGTTGTTCTAAGCCAGATTTTATTGCCTCCGGTCCTATTTCTAAAGAACCAGAAAACGGTGACATCTATAAGCTGTGACACCAGGAAAGCAATAATACTTCCCACAATGATCCACATGCTTTGCCCAAAGACGGCTGAAAACTGATCATCATTTACCGGACTTATACCTTTGGCAGCAGGAATACTTATGGCGACAAGTAAAATAATAAAGGAATATGCAATAAGCCCTGCAGTAATGAGAGACAGTTTTTTAACGCCTTTTTCTCCAAAATATTCATTGATTAAATCGGTAGTTAAAAATACAATAGGCCAGGGAACAATACCCATACTCATTACAAAAGGACCTATTTTAATGAGCTTTCCTCCGATGAGTTCGGCAACGACAGCATTGGTTATAAAAATTCCAGCAAGTATGACAAAAACGAGTTCCTTTTTGGTCTTAAACATGTACCACAGTGTTTCGTATAAAAGTAATAAAACTTTGTAATGAAGTTCTTTTGAATCTAAATTATTTCTATTATACTAAATATATGTTTGAATCGCTACTTAAGCTTTCTTAGAAACTTATGTTGCTACTTTTATACATATATTTATTAATGATAAAGATTTAAATGCTTTAATTTGTTATTATAAACCGTTTTATCAATTTACTATTAAATTTTCTTTATGTTTCTCAATTAGAGAAAATTTGTTTATCAAACTCTTTAATTGTCTTAATGGCTTGTTTAATAATTTTTAGCCCGAATCCAGTTAGCCCAACCGTTTTGGCTCTTGTATCTTTTTCATGTTCTTGTCATTAAGAAATTCTTCTTTTTATAATGTTTATAGAACAGTTGGAGTCAAATTTGTTCTTTGTTACTGTAGTTTTACGACTTATTGCTGTATTTCTATAAATATGACATGATGGTTTAAAAACATGATCTCGTTAATCAAAATTGCTGTGAAACGAAAAATGAGGATTTTCATTTAACTTTTAGTTTTTTTGCATTGCAAAACAGTATATAGAGTAAGCAGTCTTTCTTAATATAGATGAAATTCACACATCCTTGCCAATCATAAAATTGAAAAGATACAGTAAAATTTCATTGATATTGAATTATTAATGACGGCTTATACTAAAAAACCCTCAACCATAAAGATTGAGGGTTTACTATTTGATACTAATTTTTTCTTTAGATCCTTTTGTATACTACAACTCCGGTTATTCCTGAATTCACAGCATGAATCT
>DASVUQ010000375.1:0-8847 GCA_036386975.1 Flavobacterium sp.
ACGCGCAAGGCAGGACCGGCGAGGCTGACTGCGGCTTTATCCAGCGGGTAGAGGCTTATGAAACGCCTTATGCAAACGTTGAGGAAGCAAGGCCTACGGACATTAATCCCACCAATTACTCAAATAGCGACCTTGGGGCTAACGTGGCCAGCGTTACAGCTACAGAGGAAACCTTCTGCTGCGGTACGCAACCACAGTGTACAACGCTTACAGGGTCGCTTTCCAACGGTGTACTGGCCTTTTATCCGTTTGGAAATGGCTCACTTGCTGATCTTTCCGGTAATGGTAACAACCTGAGCAATTCAACTGGCGCATTTCCAACACCCGACAGAGATAATAATCGGGCTTGTGCCTATCGTTTCTCCAATACCGATTTCCTTACCACCACGGCATCGGCATTCCTGGATGGCCTGACCACAAGTCCGTTCTCCATATCCTTATGGTACCAGCCTATTGGTACAAGATCTGGTGGTAATTATGAGTTATTGGTAGGAAGAGGTTCAACCGGATTGCATTGCCCCGATACCTGGAGCGAGTGGTCTGTAGGGCTTTATGATTGCCGTAAAGCAGTAGTAGGCTTCGACCAGTATAGCCATTGGCAAGCTTCCCCTACGGGTATGGGATGCGAAGCCGATATGGCAGCTATTTCGAACACGTGGCACCATCTTGCTTTTGTATACGACGGAAGCAGCTATAAGCTCTACATAGATGGCACGCTTCATTCCAGTAGCAGTGGCCCCTGCGGACCTATGTCTGCTAACCTCGGCCCATTGATGTTAGGTGTAGACTATAATGGCGACCTGGATGATATCGTAATCTATAATCGCTCCATATCTGCTGCTGAAGTAGTTGCCCTTAGAAGCCTCAACGGTTCGTGCTGTGACGATACAATCTCATTCAGCAAAATACCGGATACTTTCAAGGCGCAAAGTACAACGAAGCCGGACAATGTTGCCGGTATAACACTCTACCCCAACCCTTCAGATGGAAGAGTGTCTGTTTTGGCAAACAATAACATTCGTAGCATTGCTGTTTACAGCAGTACCGGAGTGCTAACTGGAACGTATACTTTCAATGCTAAAGAAGTGTCTCTGAATATAGAGCATTTGGCATCTGGATTTTACTACCTTAAAATAGTTACAGAAGCCGGAAGCAGTGTTGAAAAATTAATTAAAAATTAAAAAAGAATAATCACATCTGTTTTAAAGCTGGCACCCTTGGTGCCAGCTTTTTTTTGGCGTATAGACCACTTTTAAAGATAAAGAAATATAGCTGAATAAAATACCACAATCCTGGTTATGGGTTATTCTTTAGATTTTTGTGTGTCTTTAAAACTTGGAAAAAGAAGGTCTCACTTTGAAACAAACTTTATCCGTTTTGCAGAAAAATGATACCGTTAATCATTATTACTAAAGCATATTTATAGTAATTTATTGTGTGTTTTTAATTTCTCGCAAAGGCGCTAAAACGCAAAGCTATAGGGGAATGTATTAGGTGCCTGTTTTTTTTAAAGTTATACCGGCACACCACTGTTCCCATGTTTCTTAAAACACAAAATTTTTTTGATAGCCGCGATTGTAGCGGCATCCTGCGCTTTTTTGCGCAGATAGAGCGGAAAGCGGGACTATAGCAATGGAAATAGTAATTTTTGTGCTCCTGATAATTCATTAGATTTAAAAAAAAACGGTACATTTTTAGAGGCCCTTATCCACTTTTTAAAAATTATAAGATAGGACCCGTTATTTTAATTTACTGCAATAATACTTAAAGGCCTGATATGTAATAGTATTAGTCTAAGCGACCTTTTAAAAGAGCTTCCTCAAATCAGCGCAAGTATAATCATAAAAACTATTTGGTGCTTTTACTGTTCATTATAAACATTTTTCTAAAATTCGAATTTTTAAATGAATAGGGCCGTCTTTTTTACTAATTTTGTATTGCTTTGAAAATTCCTGTTTTTAAACTTAAACATATCATTATGAAAATCTCAAAATCAATAATCACTGCAATCCTTGTGGCATCTACTATGATCAGCTGTAAAGATAAAGCATCTGAAAATAAAGCGACTGCAACCAAACAAGCAGCAAAAACCCAATCTGCCCCTACAGGAAAAATAGCTAATGCCAGTTTTAAAATAGAAGGAATGAGTTGTGCTGTGATGTGCGCGTCAAAAATCGAGAAAGAATTGGCAGCAATGGATGGCGTACAGAAAGCAACAGTAGATTTCGAAACAAAAACCGCTACTGTACAATTTGACGATGCCAAACAATCACCCGGAAAATTAGCCGAAAAAGTAGAAAGTGTAGCCGACGGAAAAACCTATAAAGTATCAGATATCAAAACAATGGCAGGATCATTATAACAATAACAAAAAGGAACTAATCAGGTTCCTTTTTTATTTCCACCGCAGCGTTTCCATCAAGTGCCGCATGTCATTTTTTATGTAGCTCGCCGCAGGCATAATTGAATCAAAATTAGGCTTGGCATAAAAGTATACCGAACAGTCCACAAAATGCCTTGTACTGTCCGTTACATAAAATTGTGCATTGGTTGCCGCGTTGCCATCCACATCATAAAACATCCCATACACCTTATTTTTCGTGTTCAGAAAAGGCTGTTCCTCGATATTATCGGCCTTAATAACATGTTTGTAAGTAAGTTTCTGGGCATCATTCAATAACAAATCAATATTGTTCATGACCGATTTATAGTTCAGGTAAATAGTCGCTTTCATTTTAGGGTATTCAATAGCAAAACCACAATCCGTTTTCCCTTTAATTTCCGCATCCTCGTTCAGGTCAAATGTAAACGGGCAATGGCTTTCAAAATGCACATATTCCGCCTCAGGATACTCCAGCCTAAGCTGTGCTGCTGGTTTCGGCAAAACATCATCTTTACAGCTCATGGCGATAGTAATTACAAAAAGAGCAACCCATTTTTTAATCATACTATATTTTTTTTTGAAGCTATTCCCGCTTTTCGCTGTATCTCCTTTTTCGTTGTCCCAACGCAAAGGAGGATGCCGCTGCAATCGGGGCTAACTGTTTTAATGTCCCAGCGTAACCTTAACCTGTTTTATTCTTTTATTGTCCAGCGATTCTATCTTAAAAAGGCAATTGGCAAAAGCAATTTTTTGCCCTTTCTTAGGAAAATTGCCCAAAATTTCAAGGATCAGCCCCGCTAATGTTTCCGCTTCCCCTTTACTGCTTTCAAAAACATCTTCATCAACATCCACAATCCGGTAAAAGTCCTTCAGGTAAATTTTTCCTTCAAATAAAAAATTATGGTCATCGATCTGGGAATAATTAATGTTTTCATCATCAAACTCATCGCTGATATCGCCTACAATTTCCTCAATAATATCTTCCAGTGAAACCAAACCCGATGTACCCCCGTACTCATCGACCACAATAGCCAGATGGCTTTTCATCGCCTGAAAATCTTTTAGCAAATTGTCCAGTTTTTTATTTTCAGGGACAAAAAACGGTTCGCGCAGCAAGGTAGTCCATTCAAATGAGGTATGGTCAATATACGGTATAAGGTCTTTCACAAATAAAACGCCTTCAATCTGGTCAATATTGTCCCGGTAAACCGGTATCCGCGAAAACCCTTTCTCCACAATTTTAGGAAAAATAGTTTCAAAATTCTCGGTAATTTCAAGTGCAAAAATATCAATCCGTGGGCTCATTACCTGTTTAGTATCCGTATTACCAAACGATACGATGCCTTCGAGTATTTTCTGTTCTTCGGTAGAAGTTTCCTCTGTAGACGTAAGTTCTAATGCCTGCGACAACTGGTCCACAGAAAAATTACTTTTCTGGCTTCCCAGTTTTTCATGTAGGTAAATACTAACTTCCCTCATTGGCAAGCTAATCGGCGAAAGCAGTTTGTCTAAAACCGAAATAGGATATACAATTTTTAAAGCAAACTTAATGTTGTTCCTGTTGGCATAAATCTTTGGTAAAACCTCTCCAAAAAGTAAGATCAGGAAAGTCACAAAAATAACTTCAACAACAAATTTTAATACTGGCGAAGCGATTGAAGCAAATACATTTTCGCCAATAAAAGAGAATAATATCACGATACCAATGTTAATAAAATTATTGGCCACAAGTAAAGTTGCCAATAATTTTTTAGGTTTTTCTAAAAGACGGGTAATGATTTGTATTTTAGCCGGATGTTCTTTTGCAGCCTCATCAAGGTCCTTTTGCAAAATCGAAAAAAAAGCGACTTCGGCACCGGAAACAATCGCAGTACAAAAAAGTAATAGTATTATGCCTAGAGAACCAAAAAGTATATTGGTATCTAAATGTTCTATAAATGAAAAACTGGGAGGTTCTAGGTCCAAATCAGGCAAAATTAATTAAACAATTAAAACGGTAAATCGTTTTCCGGCAAAATGGCTTTTTGCGGGTCAAAGTTGCTTTTAATAGCAGAAGCAATTATTCCTTTATCAGCTCCAGTGTCTTTTTTAGTATTCAGAAAAGTAAAATCTATTGCCTGGATTTCAGTCGTATATTTAATCGACCCGTCTTCAGCCTGCCACTGGCGTGATTTTATCCTTCCTTCAACATAAACTTTATCTCCTTTTGATAAGTATTTTTCGCATAGCTCCGCTGCTTTGTTTCTTACTACAATAGTGTGCCACTCAGTCGAAGTAATTTTCTCCCCTGTGGATTTGTTAATATAAACCTCGTTTGTAGCCAGAGGGAAACGGCCAATGCAGGAGTCACTTTTAAAATAGTGCAACTTTACATCATCGCCCAAATGGCCTATTAACATCACTTTATTAAGTGTCGAATTCATTTTGCAAAATTTCTATTTCAAATATACAGCTTTTTGATTCAGTTCAAAAAATCATTTTCTATAAAATTATAAATCACAACAGGGAACGGAAAAGTTCGGAGAACATCATAATCTATAGCATGGTCAATAGTACCTCCTACCCTGATCTTCCAAAACTTAATGTACAAATGCTGGTGCGAAAGTTTGTGCACCCGGCTCTTAGCATCAAATTCTGTAATTGCAATAATATCATTTTTAGTACCTACATATCCTTCTACTTTTTCTGAAAATGTTATAAAATTTTCTTCTTTATCCGTTTCAACTAACGGAAATTCATACAAGTTATGCCAGATACCTTTATCTGTACGTTTCTGAATGATTGTTTTATGATCATCATCTTCAAAAACCAGGTAATTAAAAAAGCGGTTCCTGACTTTTGATTTTTTTGATTTTACAGGCAACAGTGCCACTTTCTTCTTTTGTAGCGCAGCACAACTGTCGTTCATAACACATATAGAACAATCCGGGTTTTTCGGTACGCACTGCAACGCACCAAATTCCATGATAGCCTGGTTAAAAGTGGCCGGATCCTCTTTGGGCATCAATGCCAGGGCCAGTTCCTGAAACTCTTTTTTGGCAGAAGCCAGGGAAATGTCCGTTTCTACATCAAAATAACGTGCTAAAACACGGTATACGTTACCATCAACAACCGGTACATGCTCATTATAACAAAAAGAAGCAATAGCGGCCGCTGTATAATCACCAACACCTTTAAGTTGTAATAGTCCTTTATAATTATCCGGAAAAATACCGTTTAACCCGAAAGCAATATGTTGTGCTGTTTTATGCAGGTTTCTGGCCCGTGAATAATAACCCAGTCCCTGCCAAAGCTTTAAAACCTGTTCTTCGGATGCATTCGCAAGGTCAAAAACAGTGGGAAAAGCAGTTGTAAAAGAAACAAAATAAGGCAATCCCTGGGCTACACGCGTCTGTTGCAGCATGATTTCTGATAGCCAGATGTGATACGGGTTTATTGTTTTTCGCCATGGCAAATCACGCTTATGCTGTAAATACCATCGAATTAAAGAGTTAGTAAATTTCATGTTCAGGTTACGAATTGCAAATGTAAAGTTTATGTAATTAAATTTTAATGAATTAGATTGATTAATTGTTTTTAAAATTCATATATTTGCAACCTCAAAAAAAATATAGTCAATATAAATACGAAAGAAAATGACGAAAGCGGATATCGTAGCAAAAATTTCAGAAAGATTAGGTCTTGAAAAAGGAGACGTTCAGGCTACTGTGGAGACATTCATGGAAGAAGTAAAAACTTCACTGGAAACTGGTGACAATGTGTACTTAAGAGGTTTTGGTAGTTTTATTATTAAAACAAGAGCTGAAAAAACAGGTAGGAATATTTCAAAAAATACTGCAATAAAAATTCCAGCTCATAACATCCCGGCATTTAAGCCTGCAAAAGTATTTGTAGAAGGGGTAAAGTCGAATAACGAAGCCAAGTAAACCAAATTATTAATCACAAAATCACCAAACATGCCAAGTGGTAAAAAAAGAAAAAGACATAAGGTAGCGACTCACAAACGTAAAAAAAGAGCGAGAGCTAACCGCCACAAAAAGAAAAAGTAGTTTTAAGCTACTTTTTTGTTTTTAACGTTCATTGAAATTGAAATCCGGTGCTGCGTCCTGCCAATTGCAAGTAATTTACTTTAACAATAGATTGCAGGATGAGGATTGAATTTCTTCGAATGGAATACCTGTTAAAAAAATGTTCAATCATCCTGCGGGGAGTTAATGGTATATGCCAGTAGTTAAATGGAGTAATCCTTTAGCCGGCACTACATACCATAACCAAAGTATGGATAAAAATTTACAGTGTGAATAAAGAATTAATCATAAGATCGAATTCTGAAACCGTAGATTTTGCCTTATTAAAAAATGGAAAACTAGTAGAGTTGCACAAAGAAGAAGAAAAAAGCAACTTTCAGGTTGGTGATATTTTTATCGCTAAAATACGAAAACCGGTTGCCGGCCTTAATGCCGCTTTTGTAAATGTAGGTTTTGAAAAAGACGCCTTCTTACATTATCACGATTTAGGGCCTAATTTAGCTTCCCAGTTAAAGTTTATCAAACTGGTAAGTGCCGGTAAAATTAAAGATTTTACACTCAAAAATTTTCAGTTTGAGAAAGAAATCAATAAAGATGGTGTTGTTACTGATGTTGTTAGCGCCAATCAATCCATTTTAGTACAAGTCGTAAAAGAACCTATATCTACCAAAGGCCCCAGGATAAGCTCAGAGCTTTCTCTTGCTGGTAGGTTTATTGTTCTCGTTCCTTTTTCTGATAGAGTTTCTATATCACAAAAAATAGAATCCAAAGAAGAAAAAGAGCGTCTTAAACGATTGGTACAATCCATTAAACCGAAAGGGTTTGGGGTTATTGTTCGTACAGTAGCCGAAGGCAAAAAAGTAGCGGAATTAGAAAAAGACTTACAAACATTACTTGACAGATGGTCGGGAATGTGTAAAAAATTACCAACTGCTCATCATCCATCAAAAATCTTAGGAGAACTCAACAGGGCTTCTTCTATTTTAAGGGATGTATTTAATGATACCTTTAGTGGTATTCATATAGATGATGAAGAGTTGTACAACCAAACAAAGGATTACCTGCAGGAAATTGCACCATCCAAACAATCAATTGTAAAGTTTTATCAGTCAAATGATACTCCTATTTTCGAAAAATATAATATAGAACGACAAATCAAAACATCATTCGGAAAAACAGTCTCGATGAGCAAAGGTGCTTATCTTATTATAGAACATACAGAAGCCTTACATGTCATCGACGTGAACAGCGGAAACCGTTCTAACAAAGCCACTAATCAGGAAGACACTGCGTTAGAAGTCAACATGATCGCAGCTGCAGAAATTGCAAGGCAATTGCGCCTGCGGGATATGGGCGGCATCATTGTTATCGATTTTATCGATATGTCTAATCCCGACAACAGAAAAATACTATTCGAATTTCTCCGTGAAGAAATGAGTGATGACAAAGCCAAACACAAAATTTTGCCTCCAAGTAAATTTGGTCTTGTGCAAATAACCAGGCAAAGGGTGCGCCCGGAAGTCAACATCAAAACCAGGGAAGAAGATCCTAATAATGAAAATGGGGAAATTGAAGCTCCCATTTTGATTATTGACCGAATTGTTTCTGATGTAGAAAGAATTTTAAAGACCCACAAAACAGTAGTACTTAATGTACATCCGTTTGTGGCCGCTTATTTATCCCATGGATTTCCTTCTATACGGTTAAAATGGCTTTTCGAACACAAAAAATGGATTAAAATCATACCACGTGACGCTTATACGTTCTTAGAATATCATTTTTTTGATCAAAAAGGAAATGAAATAAAAGAATAGTAAAACACATTATGAAACAAAACCGCCTCTCGTAAGACTGGCGGTTTTTTTGTTTTTATTTGTAAGGACTTATACTTTCAAAAAATGTTTTGTAGCTTGATTCTACTAGATACTTAGATAAAAAATCTTCTATTAATAGTAATTTTTATAGGACAGGTGTATTAATTTAAAAATTTTGTGTTATTTACCTTATAACTTTAACAAAAACTTAACCACTTTATTAAATGGTGTAAGAATTAAAAGCATAGTTTTGATAGGCAGGCAAGTAATCATTTAAATATTTATATTATGTCATTTTCAACACAATTTGTAGTAGGCGGTAAAGAGTACAAAGTACTTAAAGTAAGTTACGATTTAGCGCAGGAAACCGATGCATCGGGAAGGCCATCGGCTGTTACCAGAGGCGGAAGGATCATGCTTGAGGTAGAATCTACCGGAGGTACCGAGCTGTTTGAATGGATGACCAACAATTTCGAAAGAAAAGACGGGTCAGTAAAGTTCATCAAAAGGGACTCTAATGCTACTCTAAAAGAATTAAAATTCACTGAGGCTTACATGGTGAAGTACAAAGAGAATTTTAACCACACAGGGGACAATCCACTTACAGAAACCTTTATGATTT
>DASVUQ010000376.1:0-5514 GCA_036386975.1 Flavobacterium sp.
TTGGGGCTGATTATTCGAAAACAACTTCAATAGCCTTTACGGCAACAGGAAATAATTTTGAACTGGCGATTGCCGTTAGCATCGGGGTTTTTGGGATCCATAGCGGACAGGCATTTGCAGGGGTTATTGGCCCTTTGGTTGAAGTACCTGCTTTGATCGCTTTAGTACATCTTGCTTTTTGGCTACGCAAAAAATATTACAAATAAAAAACGCTCCCATTGGGAGCGGGTTGAGGAGCAAAAAATTATTTATCTATTGAGTTCAGGACACGTTTCATAAAAGTATTGAGTGCTTCTTTTTTGTCTGTGCCTTCTTTTATCATTTTATGTACTTCGATAGCACCATACATGTTTGAGAGGAGTTCACCAATGACATCCAGTTCTTCTTCTTTTAGTGAAGGGATTTCTGTTAAGGCTTCTAATACGTCGATAGTTTCTATCAGATAATCTTCGTCATTTTCTTCAATAAACTGGGTCAGGTGTTTTATAACAGGTAGTTTCATAATACTTAATTAGCAACAATTTCATTTACCAGTTCAGCCAGGACCTCTGTTTTATTGGTTTGTGTTTCGTTTAATAATTTACCATTAACAAAAGTCGCAAAAGTGGGCAAATTAGAAACATTAGCCAATTTTCTTGACTCTGGTGATTGCTCTGCATCAATTAATACAAAGGTGATATCTTCATTTTCTGAAGCCATTTTTTTAAATTTCGGCTTCATAATACGGCAGTTACCACACCAGGAAGCAGAGTATTGCACCACCACTTTGTTATTGCTGGAAACTATATCTTGCAATGTATCTTCATTTAATTCGATCAACATATCTCTTTAATTTTAAAAACAATAGCAACAATTACGCTGATAAATCAATAATTATTGCTATCGGTTTGGTTTTTATTAATTGCTTAAATAAGAAGCAACACCCTCACGTGTAGCTAACATCGCTTCTTTTCCTTGTTCCCAATTCGCCGGGCAAACTTCTCCTTTTTCCTGAACATGGGTATAGGCATCTATAAGGCGAAGGTATTCATTTACGTTTCTTCCTAATGGCATGTCATTTACACTTTCGTGAAAGATTTTTCCGGTCTCATCAATAAGGTACGTTGCTCTGAATGTTACATTAGAACCTTCAATAATTACTGAATCCGTTTCTTCGCTGTAGCTTGTCGATTCAATATCTAAAATACCTAAAATATTAGAAAGGTTACGGTTGGTGTCTGCCAGGATAGGGTAGGTTACACCTTCAATACCACCATTATCTTTAGGCGTATTTAACCACGCAAAGTGTACTTCATTCGTATCACAGGAAGCACCAATTACAATGGTATTCCTTTTTTCAAATTCGGGTAAAGCAGCCTGAAAAGCGTGTAATTCTGTCGGGCACACAAATGTAAAATCTTTAGGGTACCAGAACAAAATAACTTTTTTATTATTATTTACTGCTTCTTCAAATATGTTGATTTTCAGGTTGTCACCCATTTCAGACATAGCGTCTACTGCAATATTCGGGAATTTTTTTCCTACTAATGACATAACTTATATATTGATTAGATTATTAAAAATTTTTCACAAAAATACACTTTAGAAGAGCAGGAATACTATTGTTTATTATGATAATTTCTTATTTGAAAATAGTTTTAGGCTATACTTTTGAATCTTCCTTTTGCTTAAGATAATTTTACTTCTAACAAAAACAATATTTCTCTTTCCTTTATATATATTTGTTTTCTAATTGTTATCTAAAGGTTAAGTCATCCATTTCACACTACATATAATATGGGTTTTTCAAGTTTATTCAGAAAAAAAACAGTCCAGGATATTTTAAAACAAGTCGAACAAAATGAAGCCGACGGTCATAATACTTTAGGAAAGCACCTGACCACTAAAGATCTGACTGCATTTGGTATTGCTGCTATCGTAGGTGCCGGAATTTTTAGCACCATTGGTAAAGCCAGTTTCGATGGAGGGCCGGCCGTAATATTTTTATTTTTATTTACGGCACTTGCCTGTAGTTTTGCTGCTTTTGCTTATGCTGAATTTGCTTCTATGGTACCTGTGTCAGGAAGCGCCTATACCTATTCTTATGTGGCTTTTGGTGAAATTATAGCCTGGATTATCGGATGGGCATTAATTATGGAGTATGCCATTGGTAATATTACAGTTGCTATTTCGTGGAGTGATTATTTTACAAGCCTGCTGGAAAGCGGAAGTATCTCTTTACCCCAATGGGTCCAGATGGATTATCTCAGCGCTTCTAACGGTTTTAAAGAAGCTACTGCCCTAATGCAAAACGGTAAATCTTTTGAAAACTTAAGTGCAGGGTTACAAAGTGCTTATACTGCCTGGACAACTGCACCCACTATAGGATCATTCCATTTTGTAGCCGACCTGCCTGCATTATTCATTATCATATTGATTACTGCTTTAGTATACCGGGGAATGAAAGAATCCAGAAATGCGAGCAACTTAATGGTTATTGTAAAATTATGTATTATTTTACTTGTAATTGCTGTAGGTGTTTTTTATGTTGATACAGCAAATTGGGACCCGTTTGCACCCAATGGTATAAATGGTGTGCTTAAAGGAGTGTCGGCGGTTTTCTTTGCTTACATAGGTTTTGATGCTATTTCTACAACTGCCGAAGAATGTAAAAACCCACAACGTGATTTACCACGCGGTATGATGTGGGCTATAATTATATGTACAGTTTTATATATTGTTATTGCACTGGTATTAACAGGAATGGTTAATTATTCGGATCTTAACGTTGGGGACCCCCTGGCTTTTGTTTTTGATAAATTAAATTTAAAATGGATGTCAGGTATTATTGCTGTCAGTGCTGTAGTGGCAATGGCTTCCGTATTACTTGTTTTTCAGATGGGGCAGCCCAGGATCTGGATGAGTATGAGCCGTGACGGGCTGTTGCCGAAACGTTTTTCTAAAATCCATCCAAAATTTAAAACGCCGTCTTTTGCTACTATAGTTACGGGTTTTGTTGTTGCCATCCCGGCTTTATTTTTAAATCTTACTATGGTGACGGATTTGTGTAGCATAGGGACATTATTTGCTTTTGTGCTGGTGTGTGCAGGGGTATTGGTAATGCAGAATAAACCCGATGTACCAAGAGGTAAATTTAAAACCCCGTATGTCAATTCAAAGTTTATAATGCCCGTTGCGATGATTGTAGGGATTACTTTTGCATTCAGTTATAATCAAAAATCAACAATGGCTTTTCTTATAAACGAACGACAAATTAATGCGCCGGATGCTATTGTGACCTCATTAACCACCCAGCAAACGAAGAAAGTTTATGAATATCTTGTTAATTATGACAAAGCAAATATAACTGTTACTACTCCGGATTTAGAAGAAATATTAAGCAAGTACCAGGAATCAGATGATCAGTATGCTACAGTAGTAAAAGCATTGCCGATTAATGAAAACCAAAAATATGAAACCGGGTTTAGTCTTTTTAAACATAAAATACCCATGTGGATCTTTTTTATCGTCCTTATAGGTTTAACCTTATGGTCCTGGAAGGAAAATTTATCATTAATTCCTTTGCTCGGCCTTATATGTTGTTTGTATATGATGGCAGAACTAAGTGTATGGAACTGGATTTATTTTACCATCTGGTTATTGTTGGGACTGGCTATTTATTTTGGGTTTAGCAGGAAGAACAGCAAACTCAATAAAGTAGCTTATAAATTAAAAGCCCTCTCTTAATTAAGAAAGGGCTTTTTACTAGATAGTGTCAGAATAATTATGCATGTAGCGTAGCGTTCAGTGTAATAGTGGTATTTAATAATTTAGAAACAGGGCAGATCTCTTTTGCTTTTGTTGCTGTTTGCTGAAAATCTTCCTCTGTAATCCCGGGTACAGTACCATTTAATTCTAAATGAACAGCAGTAATGGTACCATCTTCAAAAGTTACTTTAGCTTCGGTATCCAGATTATCGGCGGGAAAGCCTGCTTCAGCCAGCAAGAAACTCAATTGCATGGTAAAACAACCGGAATGTGCAGCGCCTATAAGTTCTTCAGGATTGGTTCCCACCCCTTCTTCAAAACGGGTTTTAAAAGAAAGTTGGGCATTGTTTAGGGTCGTACTTTCGGTACTAATGGTCCCTTTCCCTTCTTTTCCGGAACCTTTCCAATTGGTATTTGCTTTTCTGGTAAACTTCATATTTTTATATTTGAATTAAACGAATAAAGTCAAAGTTAACTAATTTTCTTTTAAGGAGTGTATGTAACCTTTTTGTTAACTTTAATTTTATGAATGCAGGTGCTTTGTAATGTTTATATTTGCAGCATCAATAGTAAAAGAACCAATTAATGAAAAGTATATCTTTTGACCCTTTAAAAAACAGTGTCCAGGAAATAATTGATCTTATTGCGCAGCATCAAAATAAAGAAGCCAATGCTAAATTAACAGATGTAAGCGAATTGATCGATGAGTTAATTGACAATGCGGAGTCCGATGAAGATTTAATTGAAATTAGCAGGTATCAAGTCATGTTAAACCATTTGCATCAAAAAATTAATGCAGCAGAATAGTAGTATATACCTAAAATTACAATAATAGGTCTATTTTAATTTTAAAAGTGAATAAGGATTACGGGAAACTTATAATTTTTTAAATCCAATGAATTGTCAGGAGCACAAAATTTACTGTTACCACTGCTTTTGTCCCGCTTTCCGCTCTATCTGCGCAAAAAAGCGCAGGATGCCACTGCAATCGGGGCTACTGAAAAAATTTCCGTTTTTTAAGAAACACTCGAGAAGTGGTATTTGGTTATAACTTTAAAAACAGGAAGGCACCTAATACATTCCCCTATAGCTTTGCGTCTTAGCACCTTTGCGAGAAATTAAAAATACACAATCAATGAATCTGTATAAAATATGCTGTAGTAGAGGTGATTAATGGTATCAATTTATTATAGGAAACCTATAAAATTTACCTCAAAGTGAGCCCTTCTTCTCCGGGTTTCAAAGACACACAAAAATATAAAGAATAACGCATAACCAGGATTATGATATTTTATTTTATTCAGCTATAGCAGCTGAAAAAACATAATTTACAATACCAGTTCCTCAAACAAATGCTCCAGTGTACCGTCTAAATCTAAACTTAAACCCGGATGTGGCCTTGATGTCTGCAACACAGAACTTCTTACTGCAGTTAACCACCGAAATCGGGAAGGCATATCAAATTGTGCTATAGGGCCGCCATCTTTACTCGCATTAGTAATCTTTTCAAACGCTTGTAAATAGGCATCTAAAGTTTCAAAATCCATTTCATTTGCAAATAGTTGAAGTTTAGTTACATCTACCTGATATTTCGTTTTGATATACTTTGCCTTTTTACAAAAAACAATAATCCCGATGTTCAGGAATTCTTCGCGCTCCACCTTTGGCAAAACACGGATAACGGCATATTCATATAAGTGCTGTTCTTGCATCCTGGGCGTGTTTTATAAAAATAGCGGCATGTAATTTACGTATAACCAAAAACTG
>DASVUQ010000377.1:0-17183 GCA_036386975.1 Flavobacterium sp.
AATAGCCTATAATATGCCTGAAGAAAGAATAGAAGCCGGAAGTTGTTTTTCAGATCAGGAGCTGGAATGCCTGGAACATCAGATGATAAAATTAGAGGGAAAAACAGAAAAACTAAAAAAGACCTATATAGGGAAAGACCTTAAAAGATATGTATGGGCCATGGCAAGGCTCGGGGGATAGAAAGGATATGCCAGTGGGCGAAAACCGGTAATAACAACTTTCGCTATAGGAATACAAAAATTCGTAGCAATTATGCAGGGATGGCAATTATTCTTAGATGTGTCCACACGGTAGGTAACAAGCGGGGAAATACCACCTGTAAGAGGCGATAACAAGACAGTAGCACATTTACAGTTTAATCTTATAAGTAAGCATCCGTACCAATTTACTTCTGATGATGTATTCTTTCAGGTTTTTGCAGACAGAAATGATTTAACTGAAAGTGAATATAAAGAAGCAAGAGAAAAATTCTTTTCAAAAGGACAATCCTGCTTTAGAGCCTCACCGTTAACAAAGAGATATGGATGGGGCATTCATAGCGACAGAGAAGGAAAGATTGTCTTGTACAGCTGTGATTCTGCAGCATATAAAAAACTTTCAGCAGACAAATTCCTAAAAGTAATTAAAGCAATGAGATCAAATAAATAAACAGATTTCAATTTATGTTTAATTTATTGATAAATAACTTTAACATATAAATGTAGAAATAGGCTGATCAAAAGTTATAATTTAGGCATCCAAAACAAAACATTTTAATTACACATTATGAAGTTACGATTTACCTTCTCTGTTTTCTTTTTACTATCCTTAGCCTATGCACAAGAAAATATAACCTACCAAAAACCTTCTAAAGAAATTTTAGACCTGGTAGATTATGAAAGGGCCCCTTCTGTTTCAATGGACACTAAAAAAGAATATATGCTCGTCTCCTACCGCAGCACTTATAAAACACTAGAGGACCTGAATCAGGAAGAATTACGTCTGGGTGGCCTTCGGATTAATCCGGTTACCAATATTTCAAGTAGCATTACTTATATCAATAATGTAAGGATCAGGAAAATAAAAGACAAAATCGAAACCCAGGTCGCGGATTTACCTGTAAATCCTAAAATTTCCTTTGTCTCCTGGTCCCCCGATGAAAAGAAAATCGCTTTTTCTAATACCATTGCCAGCGGGGTCGAACTTTGGGTGATTGATGTAGCAACGGCAAAAGCAACAAAATTAACCGATGCCAGGGTAAATGCGAATCTGGGCAACCCTTTTAGCTGGTACAAAGACAGCCAGAATATCCTGGTCAGGATGTTGCCTAAAAATAAACCGGTACTGATTGACCCAAAAAAAGACCTACCCCTGGGGCCAATTATTTCTAATGCCGAAGGGACTAAATCCCAGAACAGGACCTATCAGGATTTATTAAAGAATAAAACCGATGAAATCAATTTCGAAAACATAACCACATCAGAATTATACAAGGTAAACCTTAACGGGGCAGCTACATTATACAAAGAAGCAGCGATGTATGCCGGCGAGAGTTTTTCTCCCGATGGCAATCTGCTAATGGTTACTACTATTTTAAAACCATTTTCATATATCGTTCCGCTGAACCGTTTTCCTTCGAAAAGTACCGTGTATGATCTGAACGGTAAAGAAATTAAAACCGTAAACGAAGTGCCTCTTAATGAAATTATACCGAAAGGCTTTATGGCAGTACGAAAAGGGAGAAGAAGTATGGGTTGGAGGAATGACAAACCTGCAACATTATATTTTGCCGAAGCACTCGACGGAGGCGACCCTGCCACTAAAGTAGCATTTAGGGACGAAATATTTCTATGGGATGCACCATTCGATAAAAGTCCTGTGCCTCTAGTAAAAACGCCGCAACGCTATAGTGGAATGATATGGGGTAACGATAACCTTGCTGTTTTGACTGATGAATGGTATGATACCCGAAATGAAAAAACATATTTAATTAATCCATCCAATCCTGCTGAGGCCCCTAAAGTAATCTATGACAGGAATTCTCAGGATGTGTATTCCGATCCTGGCAGTTTTGAAACAAAGAAAAATGAATTTGGCAGACAGGCAATTGCTATCGAGAACGGGGAAGCCTTTTTGATCGGAAGCGGTTTTACAAAAAACGGGCAGTTTCCTTTTATAGATGCACTCAATATTAAAACATTAAAAACCAGAAGGGTCTATCAGTCTGCTTACACCGATAAAATTGAGAACCTTTTAGCTATAGAAGACTTTAAAAAAGGGGATGTTTTGGTGCAGATCCAATCAAAAACAGCATTTCCGAATTATTACTTCAGAAATATCAATAAAAAAGAGGCTTTGACTCCTATTACCTCTTTTAAAAATCCGTTTGAAAGTATTAAAAACGTATATAAGGAAGTCATCAAATACAATCGTAAAGATGGCGTGGCCCTTTCAGGGACTTTGTACTTACCAGCCGGATATGACAGGGCTAAAAAAGAAAAACTACCGCTTTTAATCTGGGCTTATCCAACAGAATTTAAAGATAAGAACAGCGCAGGGCAAACCACACAAAACCCTAATGAATTTACATTTCCTTATTATGGTTCCTTTATATATTGGGTAACAAAAGGATATGCTGTTTTAGACGATGCTTCTTTTCCAATCATTGGCGAAGGCACTACAGAACCTAATGATACATTTATTACACAACTGGTTGATAATGCAGAAGCAGCCATCAATGCTGTAAATACACTTGGATACATTAACCCTAAAAAAGTAGCTGTGGGCGGCCACTCTTACGGTGCATTTATGACGGCTAATTTATTGACACATTCTAGTCTTTTTACCTGCGGGATTGCCAGGAGCGGTGCTTATAACAGGACCCTGACACCCTTTGGTTTCCAGAGCGAACAGCGTAATTACTGGGAAGCCGCGGCTATTTATAATGAAATGTCGCCTTTTATGAATGCCGATAAGATGAAAACCCCTTTACTGCTCGTTCACGGTGAAGCAGATAATAATCCCGGGACTTTTACGCTACAGACCGAACGCTATTTTCAGGCACTAAAAGGGCTTGGGGCTCCGGCAAGAATGGTCATTTTACCTAAAGAGTCACACAGTTATGTTGCCAAAGAAAATATCCTGCATTTATTGTGGGAGCAAGACCGGTTTTTAGAGAAGCATCTTAAACAGTAAATTAATTCAGAAGTTCTTTTTGCTATTGGTCATACTCCTTGTATCAAAACTAAAATCAAATGCTTACTGCGGGTAATTGTTGCTATCGAGGGCTATTCTGTTTCGTGTTTTTCTTTATGCCCTTTATCCTGAACAGCTACTTTGCCACCAACCGAACATTGGCAGGTGCTTTCTTCTGTAAGTATTTTGTAATTGTTAATGGTGTATTTTTCTGTCGTCTTGTCCCATTTTATAATTGCAGGGGTGCAATTACTTTTGGTAACAGCACAAACCCCAAAATTCGGAATATTGGTTTCCGGTTGTTTGTCTTGTTCCGTAGCAACCAACTTATCTTCTGCCTTGCTAAACGTCTGGCTGGTTACTTTGAGCTGGCTTGGCTTTGTCCCTTTATCGCAAAGTAACAATGCTTTTTCTGTGAGTTTCTGTGGCATAATCTAGATTAAAATAGTCTCTCCCACCAGGGAAGTGATTTGTGAAATTCTTTCCATTCTGCTTTAGTATAATACCTTCCTTTATACAACTGGTAAATATCTTTATCCATCCCAAGTTCTGATGGGGACGTATAAGGGGTACCTAATTGGGGTTTTTCGTAAGCTTCTTTTATCCGTGAGAAGAATCTTAATCAAACAAACTATCCCAAAACCCTTTTTTCTTTTGAGGTTTTACATCATCCTCATCCGCAAGAAAATTTCTTTTATTATCGTCGGTTTTAGGGGTGTCAACAGGTTTTATTTCATCTTCACGCCCTCTTTTTCTCAGGTACTCGTTATGGTGTTCCTGCTCAAAGGCTTTCCATTCTTCTTCGGTGTACGATTTTCCTTTATAGGTCATATAGATAGCGGTAGATTTTATTAACCATGGAAATTGTTGTTGGAAATTGGGTATTATATCTTTATAATTTAATAATGGTTTTCCTTTAATAATTTCACCTGTATCGCCGTCTAAATAATAGTATTTACCTTTTTGTCCTCCACGTGATCCTATTTCTCCCGGCAGATTTTCAAGTCCATACGGTTCTCCAATCTTAATGAAAATACCCCAAAGTTTTTTAGTTGACTTATCGGAATAATAAAACTGGATATTTACTTTATCTCTTCCTTCTCCTGTATGGAGATTAATATCTTTTTTATCATCTAAAAACTTTAAAACTTCATTATAACCAAATTTTCCGAACTTTTTATCTTCATCTATTTGTTTTATTAAATTTCCTTTTTCATCAAAATAATACCAATATCCTATTTTTACCCCGGCATTGGAACCTAAATCAATATCCCCAAAATATTTTCCCTTTTCCTTGATAGTACTTTTACTGTTTTCATGCTCATAAAATTCTTTATAACTTAAATAAAAATACGGAAAAGGTGGGATTTCATAAATATCTCTCGAAGAAGCTGAGACTTTCCGGCCTCTTTCAAATAAATAAATAGATGAATGTTCCGGGTCTTTGTATCTTTCGTTTTCTTTCTCAAATTTATCATAATCAAATGTTTCAAACATAATTTTATCTTTTTTTAATTCTTCTGTTATAATACCTGTTTTACAATTTTGTAATAACCCTAAGACTATTACCAATAAGAATATTTTTCGCATAATTAATTTATGTTTAAATTTACTTTGTCCCACTGCCATTGCATCAATAATGTTCTAGCTATAGGATTATAATCATGAGAATAATCTAAATTAGTCTCTCCCACCAGGGAAGTGATTTGTGAAATTCTTTCCATTCTGCTTTAGTATAATACTTTCCTTTATACACCTGATAAATATCTTTATCCACCCCAAGTTCTGATGGGGAGGTATAAGGGGTACCTAATCCGGGGTTTTCGTAAGCACCTTTTTTTCCGGGAGAAGAATTATTATTGCCGGTTTTAGGGGTTTCAACAGGTTTTATTTCATCTTCACGCCCTCTTTTTCTCAGGTACTCGTTATGGTGTTCCTGCTCAAAGGCTTTCCATTCTTCTTCGGTGTAAGATTTTCCATTGTAGGTGGTATAGATAGCGGTAGATTTTATTAACCATGGAAATTGTTGTTCGAAATCGGGTATTATATCTTTATAATTTAATAATTGTTTCCCCTTGATGTTTTCACCAGTTTCGCCGTCTAAATAATACGCCTTACCTTTCTGTTCTACAGTGTAGCCTTTACCTGGAATTTGATATGCTTCACCTATTTTTACAAATATTTTCCAAAGCTTATTTGTCGATTTTCCAGAGTAATAATATTCAATTTCTACCTTATCTCTTCCTTCTCCTGTATTGAGATTAATATCTTTTTGCTCATCTAAAAATTTAAGTACTTCATTATAACTATATTTTCCGAATTTTTTATCTTCATTTACTTCTTGTATTAATTTTCCCTTTTCATCAGAATAGGACCAATATCCAATTTTTATACTATAAAAATTAAGTTTAAATATTCCAAAATATTTCCCTTTCACTTTTATGCTTCCATTTTCAAAAAATTCTTTGTAATTCAAGTAAAAGGAAAGTTTAGAAGGTATGGCAAAAACTTCAGGATCAGAAATATATACAATACTTCCATTTGGTAAATGATATTCATCAGAGTATTCATCTATTTCAAATTCTTTATTATCTTCTTTAAATTTTTTAAAATCTAATGTTTCAAACATAATTTTATCATTTTTAGGTTCTTGTGATTTTAATTCAGTTTTGCAATTATATGCTAAAAACAAAATTGCAAATATTATTTTTTTAATTTTACACTTTCATTGCCTATCGAAAGTATTGCTAATCTCTCCATGTTTGTATCTATTATCATTCTCGAAAAATCTTTTAATAGAATCTTTTAATATTATAAATTTCAATCCTGTAAAATCATAGTAAGATGAATAAACCCTTGTATAAAAATGAAAAGAATTGTATGGAATCTTGTCAAAATCAAAAAAATAACTTTCACTTATATTCCCATCCGTAGCAGGAATAATAATTAATTTATTATTTTTAGGTTTTTTAACTACGATATAATGAAATAAGCGAATCTCACTCTTTTCTGTTTTTAAAATACTATCATTTTTAAGTTTAACAAAAGAATTTATTTTAATAGAAACAAGCTTATCTTTTTCAAAAGTATATACTTTATAATCTTGAGGATTAGCTATATTATCAAAATAGATTTTTATAAACCCGTTTTTCACATTATCATTAACAGGATAGATATATGAAAATTTATACTTTTCAATTTCAGAAGAAGTTAAATTGTTTACAATCCATGGTAAATCCTTATTGTTTGGCATATTTGATACTAATGTTAATGTATCTTTATCAACAATAAATTTACCCTGAGATAAATAATCATAACGCAAATCTCCTTCACTTGTACTCCTTTCACGATAAACATACGTAGAATCTTTGAAATCTAAAGTAAAACTATCAGATATCACAGAACCTTTATTGCCTTTATATACTATTTTTTGAGAAAAACAATTAGTAGATAGCAATACAAAAAAATAAAAACAAAATGTTTTAATTTTAATTAAATCTATTTTCTTACAATTCATCATATTATGTTATTAAAAGAATTTATGTAATGTTTGTGCTTACTTTTTTCCATTATCATTCCATCAATGATGTTCTAGCTATAGGATTATGATGATGGGAATAATCTAAATTAGTCTCTACCACCAGGGAAGTGATTTGTGAATATCCAATCTTAATCAAACAAACTATCCCAAAGCCCTTTTTTCTTTTGAGGCTTTACATCATCCTCATCCGCAAGAAAATTTCTTTTATTATCGTCGGTTTTAGGGGTGTCAACAGGTTTTATTTCATCTTCACGTCCCCTTTTTCTCAGGTACTCGTTATGGTGTTCCTGCTCAAAGGCTTTCCATTCTTCTTCGGTATAGGATTTTCCTTTATGGGTCATATATACCGCGGTCGACGCTATTAACCATGGAAATTGTTGTTCGAAACCGGGAATTATTTCTCTATAATCTAACAACCTTTTATCAGTAATTTTAAATACTTCTCCTGTATTGCCATCTAAGCAATAAACTTTAAAATTTTGCCCTCCGCGTGATCCTATTTCACCTGGCAAATTTGCAACTCCATATGGTTCCCCACTTTTAATCTTTACTTGCCAAAGTTTTTTAGCTGATTTATCGGAATAATAAAACTGGATATTTACTTTATCCCTTCCTTCTCCTGTATGGAGATTAATATCTTTTTTATCATCTAAAAACTTTAAAACTTCATTGTAACCAAATTTTCCGAACTTTTTATCTTCATCTATTTCTTTTATTAATTTTCCTTTTTCATCAAAATAATACCAATATCCTATTTTTACCCCGGCATTGGAACCTAAATCAATATCCCCAAAATATTTTCCTTTTTCCTTAATAGTACTTTTACTATTTTCATGCTTATAAAATTCTTTATAACTTAAATAAAAATAGGGAAAAGGTGGAATTTCATAAATATCGCTTCGGGAAGGCCAAACTTTCCGTCCTTTTTCAAATAAATAAATATAGGAATGTTCCGGGTCTTTGTATCTTTCGTTTTCTTTCTCAAATTTATCATAATCAAATGTTTCAAACATAATTTTATCTTTTTTTAGTTCTTCTGTTATAATACCTGTTTTACAATTTTGTAATAACCCTAAGATTATTACCATTAAGAATATTTTTCGCATAATTAATTTATATTTGGGTTTACTTTGTCCCACTGCCAATACCAGGTTGATACCCTGTCTAATTTTGTACTTTGCTGATTATTTACTTCATCTCTTTCTAAATGGGAATAATCCATGACATTATCAGTTTTAAGAGCTTTGTAGATATAATCTGTTCCATAGAAAGAATGAGAAAGCCCTAGGCCATGTAAACATTCATGCCCGACAGTAGAGGCATCATGATTTCCAAACATAATACCGAAATCTGTATTACGTCTTGAATAACCAAGTGTACTAGCTTCAGAAGTTCTTCCATCTGGAAGAGGGGTACTTACAAAATCACAGGTTTCTTTTAGGAAAAATAATTTAAAATGGTTTGTAAATCGTCCCGGATATTTCCTTTCCAATTCTGCTTTTAAATAATCGTCAAGATTTATACTGTTGCCATCTTTATTTACAATATTCCCTGCCGTAACACCAAATTCCGTATTAAAATCAATGTTTAGATGGTTGTTAGCAGAATTCCTGACATCTATGCTTATATCTTCCATACTCCCTAAAGAATCCCTCACTTTTTCAACAATGTTAGGGAGAATCAGGGCTTGTCGCAAATTTCTCGTAAATTCTGATAGTCCGGAATCTCCTCTTGAACCAAATCTTGTTCTTACCTTAACAATAACAATATCTTTTTGTAACTGTTTAGAAGGTGCAATAATTTTAAGTACTCCTGCAGCAGCCCTACTTCTTTCATTACCGTTTTCGTCAAGCATTACCGCCACAACATTTATATCTTTATCTGAAGTAAATGAGGAATTACAAGTGAGTTTTATTCCAATCTTACTGCGTAAACGTCCTTTTTGTATTGTATGTTTATCTATAGAAATTAAAGTATGGGAATTATCGGCTAAACGGCCATCAACTTCAAAAACAACTCTATCGGGTTTAACTTCTTGCCCATTAATCTTTTGGAACTCCAGATACAATTCAAGTCTGGCTTCGCCAGTTTCTGTAAACCTTCTTGGGTTTGCAGGGTCTGGAGTACGAGGAAACAATGTAATATATGGACGATAGTATCTTTTTCTGACAGGGTTACCTGAAGCATCGTTTTCTAAAGAATATCGATAGTTACCATACAGATTCTTTAAAGTTTCTAATTTATTATAAGATGAAAATGCCGTTGGCTGTGGGTCTAATTGAAAAAAGGTTGTCCATTTATTAGAGTTAGTATTTCTTGTTGTTGTAGGATCCGTAATTGCTTTTGTGTAGTATTGGCCTATCAGCGTATCATAATTTGTATCTCCGTCAAGTCCGGTATCGCCAATTCTAAACCAGTCGAAACCAAATTCGCCTTTCCAATTGCTTTTTGGTCTAAACTGTACTATACAAGTAGCATCAAGCAGAATTTCTGTAAACGTTACTGTTTGTGCTACATTTGTATGATTAGTTCCATCCTGACCCTTCACATATACTGTTCCTTTAGAATTAATAGTGGCAGTTTCATTTGAGTGCATAAATAACTTCTGTGTCCCTGCAACATTGGTTTCCTTGGCTTCAATCTTAATTTCCCCGTCTCCGTTGATCAGGGTTTTAGGGCTTTGCAGATGATAGTTATCTGCGATAAGGTACCTCAGGATAGGGGTGTTCATCATCATTTGTACACCAATGTTATAAATAGCTTTTAAACCTACCCGAAATGAAATATTTTTACCTACATTGATGTTGAAGTTATCCCCAACATTGATCGTTAAATCTTTAGGGACATTTAAAGTCGCATTTCCCTGCCCGTCGAATTGAAGGAAATTCCCGTCGGGTGTAGACTGTTGCCAGCTTCTTTCTGCATCGTTGCTCCGGTTTTCGATCCCGCTCCTGGTCGTAAAAACTTTTAGATCATTCCCCGGAGTATGAAACCCACTGCTTTGCTTTCCGTTATAGTGCGCCCCGATGACATAGGGCTTCTCGGCATTGCCGCCTTCAAAGCCCACCAGTACCTCTTCGCCTATCTCCGGGATAAAGTAAAACCCTTTGCCCGCGCCGGAGTGCGGCTGTACCATCCGGATCCAGTCCGTTACGTTATAGCCCCCGATGCCCCAGTAAAACAGCACTTTGATGCGCCCCATACCTTCCGGGTCGTTGTTGTCATACACCTTTGCCGACTGCGATTCTGCATGTGCAAAACAATGCGGGTCGGTATACGGCGGTGCGGCCACATCTTCGGGGACAGCGGTAAACTCACAACGGTAGTTGCCGTGGTTGTCCGAGAGGTGCTTGACCGATACGGTGACCAAGCGGTATTCTATCTGCCCTTTTAGCACCATAAACGACCTGCCCAGCCATAGCGGCACATACGATACCCCGCTGTAGGTCACAATGCTTGTCGCGGCCGCGGCGGCCTGTAGCTTTGCCATATCCTCCAGCTCCGGCTTCCCGGCTGCCTGTCCTGTATAGGCACTTACCTCCATATCCCGGGTAAAGTAATCGTGCTGCTTTTGGGAAAGATGCGCCGCTAAGCCATCGCTGCTGCCCCCTTCTACCTTGCGCTGTGACGCCTGTATCCCGGTATTTTGCGTATAATCGTACCCGGCCAGCGACACCTTTTGCGGGGCAAGGTGCGTCGCTGTCGTAAATTCATGGACCGAAGAACCGCTGATGAGCTTTGTCGTACCGGCCTTTATCATCCCGAACTGCAGGCGCATGCCGTCCCAGTAGAACCACTGCCCGTAGCGGGTGGCCAGGCGTTTAAGGTAGCCAAAAGTGGTCTCGTTGTACTGTGCGCTGTAGGGGATACGATTTTTATAGGTAGGGACCATATCGGCCCATTGGTAGAAATCCCCCGGTGTCTCAGCCGGCAGGATTTCCTGTACAATATACTGCAGGTCCCTGTCCAGGAAGGTACGGGACTTCTTCATATCATCGATATAACGGGTATGGCCCATGCCCGTTATCTGTAGCCCTACCGAGCCGCCCTGGTTATCTGTCATGCCCACATTTGTTATAAACCCCTTGGCCTTGGCCTCTATTCCGGGGGTGCCCCTAAAGGTAAAGATCACATCGCGCGCCTGGTAGCGGCGCACCATGGCATCCTCCTGGTCCCTGGAGGTAATAACCATATCGGTATAGCGCCAGAGGAATGAAAAAGTAAGATGGCTGGCCATTGCCAGTTCGACTTTTAAATCATAATAAATAACCGTTTTATCGAAGCTATCGATGTCGATATGTACCTGTTCTGCTAAGCTCATAAGCTGTAGTTTTAAGTTAAAAAAAAGGTATTTGCCATAATCGTTTTAAATGTATAGTAGAAAGGCGGGGGCTTGTGCCTTATCAATGCCATTATACTATTTTTTATTACAACCTGTTTATAAGTGTTTTAAAAGATAAAAATATACAAATATCTTACGTTATGCAAATTTATTAGATTAAATACATAAAATAAATAAATTATGTTTCATTATAAAACACCATCCTTGATAAATACAGGGTTGCTGTTATAACAAAAAAGCTGTCTTACCACCGGAACAAGTCCCCCGGGTGGTGAATACAAGATAAAGGCTGATTATTTTACCAACAGCTGTTGGTGCGGCGGGTCCGCGTGAAGGACGGCAACGGAAATCCTTTTATTCCTGCAACTAATTTGTCGTGGAACGATAAGGTGGTGGAATAAAAGATTGTAGTGTACGGCCTGACCCGCAAGGGGCACGCCCAAAAAATAAAGTTGCTTACAACTGAAACAACTTTTACAATTGAATAGTAGCTTTACATAAGCCTGGAGGTTGTTTATCGATTGAAGGACAGCTTTTTGTTTTTTATAAACGTAAACTAATAATTTCTTCATCGACCGTGAGATATACCATTTCATCTTCGGGAATGGCAAAAGGATTTTCGAAAAAGATAATTTTACGTTCAAAAACGGCTTTGATCAAATAGTTATGCCCTTTGAAATAACATTGTTTTATCCGTACCTGCAGTTCGGATATTTCGGTTAAATATAATTCTGTCCCATAAACCAGGATTTCTTTTTCCTGATCTTTAAAAGGGGTTAGAAGATGCACTTTAACTTCATTTACTTCGCCAAACAATGAAGCCACATATCGGTTTTTGGGTAATAAATAAACGGCTTCTGAAGCGGCATGGTCTACAATTTCACCTGCTTTCATTACTATAGTTTCATCAGAAAAAGACAAGGCGTCAATACTGTCATGGGTAGCGATAATACAGGTAATTTCTTTTTGTTTGAGATAGGCAAAAAGATTACGCCGCAACGCACCTTTCCTAAAACTGTCTATATTGCTAAAGGGTTCGTCCAGTAGCAACACTTCCGGCTCGAGCGCCAAAACCCTTGCCAAAGCGATACGTTGTTGTTGCCCACCGCTTAAATATTTTGTTTTTGTATGGGCGAAAGAAGTCATTTCTACCATTTCTAACAGTTCGTTTACCCGTTCTGCTTTTTGTAACGGGTTTACATTCGATAAAAATTTACCCACATTTTCTTCTACAGTAATATAAGGCATCAGGTCATAGTCCTGCGGCAGGTATTTTATATTTGGTACGCCAGGAACTAAATTATGCTTTGGCCCCAAAATTCTATTTTTATTCCAATAAATCGTGCCTTCGTTTAGGTCATGCAGCCCGTAAATGAGTTGGAGTAAGGTACTTTTGCCGCATCCGCTTTCTCCAATAATAGAAAGATTCTGCCCTTTTGAAAGTTGAAAACTAATTTTATTAATAACGGTCTGCTCCTTGTAAGCAAAAGAGATAGTGTTAACTTCTAACATGTAAGTTGGTTCTTTGAGGAAACAAAGTTAATAACTTTAAAAGGAGAACACCAATTTAACAATGGTAAATACAGTAAATAGAGCTGTAAAAAACAAGAGCATATTTATAAAATACGCTCTTGCCCAAACCAAACCAATAAATAAACAAGTATTTTTATATGATGTATTTTTTATAATTTTCTGTATCAATTCTGGCTTTGAGGTCGTGTAATAAATTATACAAACCGAAAAAGGTACGGTTAATATAAATAAAATGCTGTGAACCCCTGTTGCCATTCATTTTTCTTAACTGAGTGTCTTTTGTAAATTCTTCGCCTAAAGCATTTATTTCATCAAAAAAGGCATCATCGGAAAAATCGAAAGAATTACCATGAAATGGTTTTGTGAACAAGCTGAGCAACCTGTGGAACAATGCGGTAAAATAAATAACTTCTTTTGGAGAGTCATCTTCTCGCAAAATTTCCAATTCAAACATCTTTTCATTAAAGAGCACCGGATTATTAATGATTTCAGGCCTTGCTAATTCAAAATACGGAATGTAAAATGTTTCGGGTACTTTTTTAATACAACCAAAATCAATAGCAATTAAATTAGAATCGGTATCGATTAAAAAATTTCCGGGATGCGGATCTGCATGTACCTGACGCAAACCGTGCATCTGAAACATATAAAAATCCCATAAGGCCTGACCAATTTTATCGCCTTTTACCCGGTCCAGATTATAGGCTGTAAATTCCGATAAGTGTTCGCCCTGCATCCAGTCCATAGTTATCGTTTTTGCAGAGGATAACTCCGGATAATATTTAGGAAACCGTAAATGTGCTATTTTTTCACAAGCTTTTGCAATCGAAATACCCTGTGCCAGTTCCAGTTCGTAGTCTGTTTCTTCCAGCAATTTATATTCTACTTCTTTAAAATAGCGTTCAGAATCTTTACCCTGAAGGTTAAACATTTTTATGGCAAAAGGTTTCACTATAGCTAAATCTGAACTTATACTGTCTGCTACTCCCGGATATTGAATTTTTACAGCCAACTCCTTACCATCTTTTGTTGCTTTATGTACCTGGCCTATACTTGCGGCATTTACAGAGTCGGGAGTAAACGTATCGTAAAGCTCTTCAGGGTATTTCCCTAAGTATTTTTTAAATGTTTTACGTACTAAGGGTGCCGATAATGGCGGGACAGAAAATTGTGCCAGAGAGAACTTATCTACATACGCTTTAGGCATAATATTTTTGTCCATGCTTAGCATCTGAGCCACCTTTAGCGCGCTTCCTTTAAGATTTTTAAGGCCATCATATATATCTTCTGCATTATTTTCATTCAGTTTATCTTTTGTAAGAGAAGGATTTATCAGTTTTTCTCCATAATACGCCACATAATTGCCTCCTACCTTGAATCCTGTTTTTACTAATTGGCCTGCTCTTTCTATTTTTGACGTAGGTATTTTGTCTAATGTTTTCATCTGTTTGAGCAAAAATATAGAGTTCTGCTCTCTCTGTTATGTATATTTAATTACGTGATCTGCTTTCTTTCCATAAAAACTTTCCCAGATCCAGCAGGTTTTCAAGTGGTTTAGTATCTAAGAGGTCTACTACGGTATTTACTGATTTTTCAATAACGATATCTGTTTTTTCAAAGCCTTTAGAATTATCATCAAGCCAGAATTTTAATATAAACAGAAACTGGATCCATGCACCTTCGGCAAAAACAGGCTTGGTTACTTTTAATGCTTTTGTAGCTGTTTCTGATGACTGGGTTTCCATTATATTTATAATAAAATCTTTAAAATGGTTTCTTAGTTGTTTTAATTGCCTGAGGTTTTTTAAAGTACTTTTATTTTCCTGCAAAGTATACATCACGTAACTTCTGTTAAGTGTCAATATTTCAAATAAGGTGAAATACAGTGCTAATAATTTATTCTTATTAGAATAATCGAAATAAGAATCTTCTTTCTGTATAGTGTGGACGGCGTTTTCAAAGAATTTTACCCAGATTGTACTTTTAACGGCATCAAATGATCCAAAAAAAGAATAAAAATCGGCCTCATTTATAGTATTCTTTTTGCAAAACGAATATACGTTTAGTGGTTGGTTATTCTGCATAAGAACATCATTCATATATAATGATATGATTTGAGTTTCAGTAATAAATTCCTTTTCAGCAACAAATTTCATAGTATCCATAATGTTATCTTTTTGTAAAGATACGTTTTGTTTAATAATTATACAAATTGTTTAAACATTTTTATTTATATTTGCATTAATAATTTTTTAATATTAATAGCATCTTGTTTATATATAGGTATACCAATTTGGCAATATGATTTTTCTTTATTATTTTGATATTCTATATGTTCATCCAAAAAAAAAGTCGATTTATCATTATTGTACAACAACTATGTTAAAAAAATTAACAATTTATATTGTAATTTAAATTTTTTACACTAACATTAGCATTTATTAACAATTGTTATGTAGTAAATTGGTATTATATTTTTATATTAGCAAAATGAAATTGCTAATAAGCTTAATATAACATATTGATTATGTAGATAAACTTAATTATTAATAAAACTATATAGTTATGAAACAAAATATTTTACTTTTATTATTATTTGTATGCTTCCAGCCGATATTCTCTGCTACATTTAATATTCCTAATGGCGACGTTGCAGCACTTATTGCTGCCATAAATACGGCTAACACAAATGGACAAGCCGATATTATTAATCTGGCGGCTAATGGGGAATATGTCTTCACAACTATTAATACCATTGTTACAAATATGCCGACTGTAGGCTACAGAGAAACCAATGGGCCAATTGCCCTGCCCGTCATTCGCGATGAAGCGGTTCCCGGATTTGATCTTATTATCAACCTCAATGGCTCGGTATTGCGGCTGAGCAGTACTGCACCTAAAATGCGCCTGTTTCAGGGCGGATGGGATGCCTCATGGCAGTTGAACGGCGGCACCATTAAAGATTTTGAAAGCCCTGCAAATAACCCTGTACCAGGCCACGGTGGTGGTGGTGGGGCGGTAGTGGTGGGCGCAAGATCTGTGTTTACCAGCGAGTCTATGACGTTTGACAATTGCACCTCTAATAGTAGTGAAGAACGCTCAGGTGGTGCCCTATCTATTGGTGGAACTGCACAGGTAACCTTAAGAAACTCTATTTATAAAAATAATACGGGCCCCAGCAACGGGGGGGCAATAACTGCTTTATTGGCTAGAATATATGTGGAAAATTGTATATTCGAAAATAATGAAACTACTAATGAAGGGGGAGGTGCTATTTATGTTGATGGTTGTGAAGGTTCAATCACAGATCCCGGTGGAATAGGAGAAATTATTGGCTGTACTTTCACAAATAATACTGCAAGGTATGATGGAGGAGCTTTATATCTACAGGGTTACAATGAGGACCGATGGTTTGTAAAAAAGTGTCAGTTTACCAGTAACAAAAGTGTAGTACGTATGGCCGGAGCGATTTGGCATAGTGGTTATAGTAATGGCGAGTTTAATGTATCTGATAGCAGCTTTGAGAATAATGAGGCCAAACAGCACGGTGGGGCTATTCGTTGTACTAATGGCTCTAATTATTTCACCAACTCTACTTTTTACGGCAATAAGACCTTTGATGCGGAAACATCAGGCGGGGCAATTTGGAATTTTGGGGATGCTGATAGAACATGGTTTTCAACTATTGTAAATTGTACCTTTGTCGATAACATTTCTGGAGGATACGGTGGGGCATGGGTGATCTCTAACGATGCAGCTGGTACTATACGGGGTAGCGTTAAAAATACCATCATATCCAATAACAGGGCCTATACAATATGCGGTTATCCTCCACCTCCAGGGTGCAACTCCACTAACAATGGTAATAATTGTGGTAGTATTTTATTTGACTTAGGAAATAATATTGAATACCCGGAAAGGCCAAGTGCAGTTGCCAACCCTTCTAATCCCGATCCTAATGACAGGCCATGTTTTGCCAGGCCTGTGGTGCAAAACAGCGATGCCATGCCAGTTATCAACCCTTTACTGTCACCACTCGCACTTAATGAAGGTAGTACAAAAACCATGGCTCTACAGGCCGGTAGCCCGGCTATAAATGCAGGAAGCGGATGCTCGCCCCTTGACCAGCGTGGAGCAACCAGAAATGGTAATTGTGATATTGGTGCTTATGAATATGAAGGCGTGCTTTCTACGGAAAATGTTACAGAAAATAAAAATAATTTATTACTTTATCCTAATCCGTCTGCAGGTGAATTCTTTCTAAAACTGCCATTAGAATATGAAGCCAAAGAAGGAAAAATGCAGGTTTTTGCTTTGGACGGAAAACTGATCCTGGAAAAAAACCTAAATGAAAGTGGCATTAATACTATAAAGCTGGCTGTAAAAGGAATGTACATCCTTAAAACAACAATTGAAACCCAAATATTCACCAATAAAATCTTAGTACATTGAAAACAATAACTACCATAGCTATCCTATTGTTTACTATAACAACAGGATTTTCTGCCACGATTACAGTAACTAATAACAGTGATAATGGCCTGGGCAGTTTGAGGAATGCTATTGCTACTGCTGTTTCAGGAGACATAATC
>DASVUQ010000378.1:0-2331 GCA_036386975.1 Flavobacterium sp.
TGTTGGACGTAGCATTAGAAAAACCGGTAAAAACTATACTTATTGCTTTAGTCATATTTGTTGCGTCACTTTTACTCTTTCCTGTTATTGGTTTTAGCCTCTTTCCCGTTTCTGAGAAGCCTCAGTTTATGATTAATATTATTACGCCATTGCAAACCAATATGGAAGAAACAGACCGTGTTGCAAAATATGTGGAAAGCGAACTTGAAAAAGTGGACGGTGTAAAATACTTTACCTCAAACGTGGGGCGCGGCAACCCCAGGATTTATTATAATGTAATGCCGGAAAACGACAGAAGTGATTTTGCACAGGTATTTGTACAACTTGACGAAAGCACAGGAGCAAAAAGGAAACTGGAAATACAGGAAGCACTAAGGGCCAGATTTGCCCGCCATCCCGAAGCCAGGATTGAAATTAAAAACTTTGAACAGGGCCCGCCGGTTGTCGCCCCGGTTGAAGTACGTATTTATGGAGATAATTTAGATTCCCTTCGCGTCCTAGCTTCAAAAACGGAAGCTATCCTGAAAAAAACAGAAGGGACGATGTATGTCAATAATCCGGTTACCAATCTGAAATCGGATATCAAGATCAACATCAATAAAGAAAAAGCACGTGCACTCGGTATTAATACAGTGGACATTGACCGCACGGTACGACTGGCGGTTGCCGGGCTAACCCTGGGTAAATTTACAGATGAAAATGATGACGAGAGGGAGATTATTATCACTTCGCCTAAAGCAGAACGCGCTACATTACAGGCACTGGAAAATATTTTTATAAACAATGCTGTCGGAAAAGCAGTACCATTAGGCCAGATTGCTCATTTTACAATGGAAAGTTCTCCTTTATTTATCAATCATTTTAACAAAATCAGGACCGTTTCTATAACTGCATTTGTAGACAAAAACCATCTTACTGATGATGTTATAAAAGATGTAATGGAAAAAATGAACCAGTCTAAGTTTCCAGTTGGATACTCTTATACTATGGGCGGCGAATTCGAATCTAAAAAAGAGTCTTTCGGAGGATTCGGAACTATAATCCTTATTACCATCTTCATGTTTGTAGCCATCCTGATCCTGCTGTTTAAAACATTCAAAAGTACGCTTATCGTTCTTTCCGTAATTCCTTTGGGTATGGTTGGGGCTTTAACAGCACTATGGCTTACTGGGAACTCTTTGTCTTTTGTGGCTACTATAGGATTAATAGCACTGGCGGGGATAGAAGTCAAGAATTCCATACTTTTTGTAGATTTTACCAATCAATTACGCGAACAGGGCAAATCAGTCGAAGAAGCCATCCGCGAAGGCGGGGAAGTCCGTTTTTTGCCCATTATCCTAACGTCATTGACTGCTATAGGAGGGCTTATGCCTATTGCTATATCTATTAACCCATTGATTTCGCCTTTGGCTATAGTCATGATTGGAGGCTTAATTAGTTCTACCCTACTCTCCCGTATCGTTACGCCTGTGGTTTATAAATTAATTCCACCGCGAATTGAGACAAAGGTAAAACAATAAATAAAGTACTATGATCCTGCTTTCAGCAATAGTTGTAAGCAGGATTTATTATATACATATATTCCTGTATATCATTGGTTTATAATTATAGTTGAATTAAAATCGAATAGTATAATCTTGGCGATAGTTTTTGAAATGCAGGAAAGCAAGTTCTCACTTCAGGAAAATTTTACCGGTTTTACAGAAAAAATGACATAATTAATTACTACTAATAGTAAAGAATATTTTATTAATGTATTCATTATGTATTTTAATTGCTCGCAAAGACACAAAGACGCAAAAGCTATAGCTGAATGCATTAGATGCTTGTCTATTTTTTAAAGTTATACCGGCATATACTTATTGGATGTGCCTTAAAAACGGAAATTTTTTTGATAGCCGCGATTGTAGCGGCATCCTGCGCTTTTTTGCGCAGATAGAGCGGAAAGCGGGACAAAAGTAACTGGAATAGTATATTTTTGTGCTCCTGAAAATTTTATTGGATTTAAAAAGTATACATTGCTTGAGATTCTTATGCACTTTTAAAAATGATTAAATAGGATGCATTATTTTGATTTAGCAGCATTTAAAAACAATTCCAGTTTTAGCAAAATCTGAGGCCAGAGTATATTCTTCATACTCTTCTTGAAAAATCCCATATGCCCTATCTTTTTTATTTTATATTCTGAAGGATGTAAGCGGGTAAAATGTATACCGGCAGTGCTTTTACAATTGTTCCAGAATTGTTGTACCGATTTTTTATTGGAAATAGGATCGTCAGTTGCCCAGAACACATGAATGGGAAAGTGAAAATTTTTAAAATTACCTTTAG
>DASVUQ010000379.1:0-9346 GCA_036386975.1 Flavobacterium sp.
GTGTTTCTCATTAGAAAAATTATGTGGTAATAATCTTTTAATGTAAGGAATATCAGTCTTTTATCCTAATTTTTTATGTGTTAATTTATTCGTTTTCAGTTAATTGTAGTTTTTGTCATGTACTAAATGTTTTTATATACAATTCTTCTACTTTTTTTCTTGCCCAATCTGTTTTTCTAAGAAATGTAAGGCTTGATTTGATACTGGGATTATCTGTAAAACATTTTATTTTAATTAATTCTCCTAATGTCTCAAAGCCATAATGAGCCACCAGTTGTTCTAAAATAGCCTGAAGGGTAATGCCGTGAAGAGGATCTTTAGATAATTGCATGCTACAAAAATAACATTTTCAGTACTCTTAAACAAAAAGAAGCCATTTGTTTCAATAAAAGTGATTTAAAATGTATTTATAGAACTGGCAGATACGGTTCTTTATGAAGTTTCTATAATAGTATAATTAAAATCAGCCAGTTAAATTTTTATGTTGGTTATCAAAGCTACGCTAATTATTTTCTGTTTTTAATAAGTGCTATTTCAAATAAAATTACGAATTTTGCGCCGTTGTAAATTATGCTTCATGCTGTAAAAGGCACAGCAAAGATTAAGGATTTTAAAGAAGTATGGCTCAGCCTTCTAAAAACTATAGCTTTAACGGTCCCGTAGTTCAACGGATAGAATAGAAGTTTCCTAAACTTTAGATCCAAGTTCGATTCTTGGCGGGATCACAATTTTAAGCTTAAAACATCATATATAATGGTGTTTTTTGTATTTTATAGTAATCTTCTGGACTAAGTAAATGTTAAAAAATATTCTTACAAGATGAATTACAAAGGCTAATCATAGTTTTCTTCTTTTATTACAGAGATATATTCCTAAAACAAAAACCGCCTCAACTTTAATATCGAGACGGCTTTTTAATATAATTTAAGGATGTTATTGAACAGCTAACGAAACGTTTATATTTCCATATCCGAATTCAGGGTTTTTATTAGGATAAAAATTGGCAGACTGCCGCATCTTAGTTAATACCTGATCCCTGGTCCAAGTTGGATGTTTCGACCATACTAAAGCTGCAATTCCTGCTGTTGTAGCTGTCGCAATGGATGAACCTCCTACGTAATCCGACTCATTATCATAATAACTATTTACCGGAACATTATTACCGGAACCTGATCTTTCCATCACAATAGTAAAATCGATCTTGTTACCGGTATGGCAAACATCACATTTTTGAAATACGGCCCCTTCTTTTACTCCTGTAACAGCAACTGTTTCCGGCATCCATGCAGGAAAAATAACGCCTAAAAATGTAGTAAAGCTTGTTGTTGTCCCACCAGCACAGAAAATCAGTTTGCCCCTGTTATAAGCATATCTAATACCATCTTCAATTTTTCCTATTGGGATAATATGGCCCATTGACATCGAAATAATCTTTACATCCCTTCTGTTACCAAGAGCCGTAAAGGCATTTTTAACACCATTTTGTTCATGATAGCCTTCTACTACAACATCTGACGACGCACGGTACGAAACCAGGTTGGCATTATAAGCAACACCTACAGGAAGCCCATTATCATTTCTTGGTGACGTAGATACTGATGCCATACTGGTACCATGCCCACATTTATCATTAAAACCATCTGTAGTAGTACTCCATGGCCAGAATGAATCTACATAGGTACCATATTTCTCAACAGTCCTGCCTGAAGAAAGACCATCATTAAAACTGGAATTCATAAGCGACTGATTAGGAGAAAGACCACTATCGATTACACCAATAGTAATTCCGGCACCTGTACTGTAATTCCATGCATCAGGAATATTATGATTGTAAAAATTCCACGGTACTTTTGCGTTGGGTGTTATCGAAGTATAATCAGACGGACTTAATGTAGCGGGGTCAAATCCGCATCCTGCAAGACCCAATGTTGAACGTTGCGGAGTAGCATCAGTACCATAATACCTGTAATCGGCCGGTTCTATATAGCGAAGGTTAGCATACTTCCTCAATGCTATTATAGTTTCCTGTTTAGAAACAACAACATCTATTAAATTCAGGTATTCATCTGCCGAAATAAGGATTCTATCTAATGATGTACCTTCATATTTTAAAATAATATCAAGCAGTTCACTCTGCATTCTGGCACTATTATCAGATTTAGATCTGTCCAAATCACTTGCATCACTTCCAAAACCAATGGTAACAATATTCTGTCCCTGGGCTGCAGCACTCCATAAAAGATGGCTTGAAGCCTGATTCCAGTTAAAACTACCATTTGTGTTTAGCGATTCATCAATTTTGGATTTAACCTGTACTCCAGATAAAGGCTCTTTTTGGGAAACTTCAATAATAATTGCTTCCTCCTTAATAGTTTCGATAGTATCTTCTTTACTACAGGAAGAAAATATTAAAACCATAATAATTGAAATTTTAAATAATTTGTTTAGCATAAGTGTACGATTTTTGGGTTTGAATCACGAATATAATACTATTCATCGAAACAAGCGCGCACTTAATAGTTAACTTTATAAAATTCTAAATATTTTTTCCTGAAATAAATACTTTGTATCTTTGTGGCCTTATGTTAAAATCGATCAACATCCTCAATAAGCGTGCGCGTTTCGACTATGAAATAATCGAAACCTATACCGCTGGAATTGTTTTAGCAGGAACCGAAATAAAATCCATACGCCTTGGTAAAGCCAATATTACCGAAAGCTTTTGTGAATTCAATAACAATGAACTCTTCGCCATTAATACGTATATCGAAGAATATGCTTTTGGGAACCAGTTTAACCATAAAGCCAGAAGCGAGAGAAAATTACTGCTTAATAAACGGGAACTTAAAACGTTGGAAAGAAGTGTTCAGGCAAAAGGGCTTACGATTGTACCTTTAAAACTTTTTACCAATGAAAAAGGGATTGCCAAACTCCAGATTGGCCTCTGTCGTGGTAAAAAAACATATGATAAAAGAGAGTCGCTTAAAGAACAGGACACGAAACGTGATCTCGACCGGGTTAAAAAAGCATTCAATTAAACTATTTAGTTTTTATTTTCTAGTAAAGGTACAAAGCGAAAAGCGCCGAACTCATGCTTTTCGAATTGCTTCTCATTTTTACGGATAAGAAGGGTCATAATTTGCTTTTCTTCCCCTAGCGGAATCACCAGCCTTCCCCCTATCTTTAGCTGTGCCATTAATGGTTTTGGGATTATGGGCGCTCCCGCAGTAACAATGATACTGTCAAAGGGTGCATGGTTTTCAAGGCCTTTATATCCGTCCCCAAATGAAAGGTGCTTAGGGCGGATCCCTAATTTAGGAAGTAAAGCAGAAGTCTGTTTGAACAATTCGTTTTGCCTTTCGATGGAATATACTGTAGCGCCCATCAAACACAACACAGCCGTCTGGTATCCGGATCCTGTACCGATTTCCAATACTTTGTGCCCTTTTTTTACTTCCAACAACTGCGATTGAAAAGCTACAGTATAAGGTTGCGAAATGGTTTGTCCCGCCCCAATAGGAAAAGCCTTATCCTGATAGGCATAATCTTCGAAACTGGAATTTAAAAAAAGATGCCTTGGGATGCTTTTGATAGCTTCCAGCACATTTTTATCGGTAATACCTTTTTCCTCCAATTGTTTTATCAATTGATTTCGAAGTCCTTGATGTTTGCTTGTATCTTTCAAAGTAGAGAATTAATTTATTGTAAAAATAGAAAACAAAACCTCTATTTTCAAATTTTATCTTCTTGTAAATGATTCATAATTTATAGACTCTTCATTACTAATTCTTCAATAAATTGTTATTTTTGTTTAAAATACATTTTTATGTTAAAAGTAGGGGTTTTAGGTGCCGGGCATCTCGGAAAAATTCATTTGCGTTTATTACAACTGTCTGAAAAATATGAACTGGTAGGTTTTTATGATGAAAATCTGGAAAATGCCGAAAAAATTTCAAAGGAGTTGGGTTATAAACGTTTTACTACTATCGCTACTTTGATTCATGCTGTTGATGTCATTGATATTGTCACACCTACACTTTCGCATTATAAATGTGCCAGGGTGGCAATAAAGTCAGGTAAACATGTTTTTATCGAAAAACCCATTTCCAATACGGTTGAGGAAGCCGAAGAAATCATTGCCCTGGCTAATGAATATAACGTAAAAGGCCAGGTGGGGCATGTGGAACGTTTTAATCCTGCATTCAAAGCGATCAAGCACATGATTGAAAACCCCATGTTTATTGAAACCCATCGCTTGGCCGAATTTAATCCCCGTGGTACGGATGTCCCTGTAGTGCTAGATCTGATGATCCATGATATTGATGCTATCCTAAGTGTGGTAAATTCTAAAGTAAAAAATATTAGTGCCAGTGGAGTTGCCGTAATCTCTGATACCCCCGATATTGCCAATGCCAGGATTGAATTTGAAAATGGCTGTGTGGCCAATCTTACCGCAAGCCGTATTTCTTTAAAAAATATGCGCAAGTCCCGTTTCTTTCAGAAAGATGCGTATATCTCTGTTGATTTCCTGGAAAAAAAATGTGAAGTGGTCAGGATGAAAGATGCCCCAGAAGTCCCGGGCGATTTCGATATGATCTTACAGAATGCAGAAGGTGTTAAAAAACAAATTTATTTTGCTAATCCGGAAGTAGTACAAAATAATGCTATCCTTGATGAACTGGAAACTTTTGCGGATGCTATTAATAACGGCTCAACTCCTGTAGTAACATTAGAGGATGGAACGGAAGCTTTGCGGGTAGCATATATGATAATTGATAGCATGAATGGAAACTAAACAAATGCTATTATCACAAAATCTCATACATGAAATAAAATCTTTAATAGCTAAGGCTAAAGAAGGTGCTATTCGTTCGGTGGACCACCATCGAACGGTTATGTATTGGCATATTGGCGAACGCATTTTTAATGAAGAACAACAAGGAAAAGAACGTGCAGGATATGGAAGTTATATCGTAAAATACCTTTCAGAACAACTGCAACCTGAATTTGGTAGTGGTTTTTCTTTAAGACAATTAGAGTTGATGCGGCAATTCTACCGGGCTTTTCCAATTGCGAATACACTGTATTCGCAATTGAGCTGGTCCCATTACAAGGTACTTTTACGTCTTGATAATAAAGATAAAAGAGACTATTACATAGCAGAAACAGTAAAAAATAATTGGTCTGTCCGCCAAATGGAACGCCAGGTAAACAGCCAGTTATTTGAACGGTTGTTGTTAAGCAATGATAAAGAAAGTGTTTTAGCAGTTGCCCGAAATGAAAAGCTTCCCACCAATCCGGACGAAATCATTAAAGACCCGATGGTTCTGGAATTCTTAGGCTTGCGACGTGAATCCGCCTATTATGAAAAAGATTTAGAGCAGGCAATAATTACGCATTTGCAAGATTTTCTTCTAGAATTGGGCAATGGCTTTTCTTTTGTTGCAAGACAGAAACGAATCCATCTCGACGGCGATGATTTTTTTATAGACCTGGTTTTTTATAATAGAATCTTGCAATGTTCCATAATTATTGAAATAAAAACCCACAAGTTAACACACGAAGACTTGGGCCAGCTCCAGATGTATGTCAACTATTATGACCGAATCGAAAAACTGGAACACGAAAAACCAACAATAGGAATTTTACTTTGTGCAGATAAAAACAATGCTGTTGTAAAATTCTCTCTGCCCGAAACAAATAAGACCATTTTAGCCAGCCAATATGAATTAATTTTACCTTCGGAAGAACAATTACTTACTGAAATCAGAAAAGAAATAGAAAGACAATAATCTTTCATCATTAATTTTAAATCTTAACAGAAAATAAAATGAAAAACATAGCCGTAATAGGGGCCGGTACCATGGGTAACGGAATTGCACACACTTTTGCACAAAGCGGTTTTACCGTAAAACTAATAGATGTTTCTGAAAAATCTTTAGACAAAGGAATGGCCACGATAGCCGCCAACCTGGACAGAATGGTAACTAAAGGTACTATTACCGAAGAGGATAAACTAAAAACTATTGGTAATATTATTACCTATACGGATATAAAAGATGGTGTTGTGGGTGTTGATCTAGTAGTCGAAGCCGCCACAGAAAATGTAGATTTAAAACTCAATATTTTTAAACAGCTTAATGAAAGTTGTTCACATAATACCGTTTTAGCCACCAATACATCTTCTATTTCTATTACACAAATTGCCGCAGTAGTGGCCCATCCCGAACGGGTAATCGGTATGCATTTCATGAACCCGGTGCCGATCATGAAACTCGTCGAAATTATTCGGGGATATAATACTTCTGACGAAGTTACCAGAACAATCATGGATTTATCTGTACAACTAGGCAAAGTGCCTGTAGAAGTAAATGATTATCCGGGATTTGTAGCCAACAGGATCCTGATGCCTATGATTAACGAGGCCATTGAAACACTTTATAACAAAGTAGCCGGTGTATATGAAATTGATACGGTAATGAAATTAGGTATGGGACATCCTATGGGTCCGTTGCAATTAGCAGACTTTATTGGACTAGATGTATGCCTGGCTATCTTAAACGTAATGTATGATGGTTTTAAAAATCCGAAATATGCGCCCTGCCCTTTACTGGTCAATATGGTACGTGCCGGTAAGTTGGGCGTAAAATCCGGTGAAGGTTTTTACGATTATGCCGAAAGCAAAAAAGCCGAAAAAATTTCAAAACAATTTAGCTTTAGCAATTAGCTTCAAGCATCTAGTTAAAAAATTACACTTACAGCAAATAAAAATTATTTCAGAAGCTAACAGCTAACAGCTGAAGGCTAAAATATAGAATGGCAAAAATCATCCCTTTTAAAGCTACACGCCCCTCTCCTGACAAAGTAAGCCTTGTGACTTCCCGCTCCTATGATGAATATTCGGCGGCAGAACTCGCATCACAACTGGACTTTAACCCCTTTTCGTTCCTGCACGTACTGAACCCTGCATACGTAAACCAGCAAAAAATCGGACTTGAAAAACGGTTTAAACTCGTAGCCCAAAAGTACAGCGATTTTAAGATCGAGGAAGTGCTGATAAAAGAGGAAGTGCCTGCTGTTTATTTGTATGAAATCCAGTCGAAGAACCGGACATTTACCGGAATAATCGCTGCGACTTCAATAGACGACTACAAGAATAACATTATCAAAAAACACGAAGATACGTTACAGTACCGCGTCGAATTGTTCAAAGATTACCTGCACCAGACCGGTTTTAATACAGAACCTGTTTTAATTACCTATCCTGATAACGCAACCGTAAACCATTGGATTAACACTAAAAAGTCAACATTACATTTATACCAATTCTCTACCACCAAAAAAGAAAAACATACGTTGTGGAAAATTGAAAATGATCAGGAAATAGAATGGCTTCAGGAACAGTTTAATCATATTGGGAATGTGTATATTGCTGACGGCCACCACCGTTCTGCTTCCGCAGAATTATTATTCGAACAGGATAAAAATTCCGGGAACCCTAATTTGAATTATTTCATGAGTTTTTTAATTCCAGAAAGCAATATCATGATTTATGAATACAACCGGATTGTACGTGATTTAAACAATCATAGCAAATCCGCTTTCCTGGAGCAACTTGGAAAAACCTTCTGGATCAAGAATAAAGACCAGGAACTATGGAAACCTACTAGAAAATTTGAATTTGGCATGTACCTCGACGGAGCATTTTATGCCTTGATTTTAAAAGATGAAAACAATTTTAACTCTGTTCCTGAACGTTTAGATGCACAGATTTTATATGAAAAAGTACTACAGCCCATACTCGGAATTGAAGACCTGCGCAACGATGAACGTATCGATTACATCCCAGGGAACCAGTCCATCATCACCATAAAAGAAGTTATTGATGAAGGTGGGTTTGAAGTAGGTTTTATGTTGTATCCGACATCAATTTCCGAAGTAAAGGCATTAGCCGACAACAACTTAATCATGCCCCCAAAAAGTACTTATATAGAACCTAAGTTTAGAAGTGGATTAATAGTATATGAACTGTAATGAAGATTTGAGATGGAAGATTTATGATTGAAGATTTAAGATTTTATAATTAGATTTATACATTAGAGTCTTAAATAATCTTAATTCTTAATTTTTAAATTAATTCTAAAAAAATACCCATGTTAATAAAAGATAACTTACTTGCCATACAATCCACTTTACCGGGACATGTAACCCTTGTTGCCGTTTCCAAAACAAAACCTGTAGCCGATTTAATGGAGGCCTATGATGCCGGACAAAGGATTTTTGGTGAAAACAAAATCCAGGAAATGACAGAGAAAGCCGAGCAGATGCCGAAAGACATTCAATGGCATATGATCGGGCACGTACAGTCCAACAAGGTAAAATTAATGGCACCATATGTGGCTTTAATCCACGGCGTCGATAGCTTCAAACTACTTGAAGAAATAAACAAACAGGCCGCTAAAAACAACCGTATCATCGATTGTTTGCTTCAGGTACATATTGCCGAGGAAGAAACAAAATTTGGCCTGGACGAATCAGAACTACAGGAAATTTTGACATCGGAAAATTTTAAAAAACTTCATCATATTAAGGTTACCGGATTAATGGGAATGGCTACTTTTACAGAAAATCAGGACCAGGTTAAAAAAGAATTTTTGCAATTAAAATCTATTTTTGATACCTTACAGTCCCAACCGGCACAATCTAATTTACAACCTACAATACTTTCAATGGGGATGTCAGGCGACTATCAGTTGGCTATCGCCTGCGGCAGTACGATGGTTCGCATTGGAAGTAGTATATTTGGGCAAAGGAAAATCAATTAAAATAGCATTAACAACTAACGAACAAGGAGCAACCGATTTTGTACGCAATTTTAGACATAGAAACTACAGGTGGGCAATTTAATGAAGAAGGCATAACTGAAATTGCAATTTATAAATTTGACGGGCATGAGATTACCGATCAGTTCATTAGTCTTATAAACCCTGAAATTCCCATTCAACCATTTGTAGCAAAACTAACAGGCATCAATAATGAAATGCTTCGGCTGGCACCAAAATTTTTTGAAGTCGCAAAGCGCATTATAGAAATCACACAAGATTGTATCATCGTAGCCCATAACACCGTATTCGATTACCGGATCCTGCGTACAGAATTCCGTCGCCTGGGATACGATTTTCAATCCAAGACCATCTGTACGGTAGAACTGGCACAAAAACTACTTCCCGAACAACCATCCTACAGCCTCGGCAAATTGGTACGTGCACTCGGTATACCAATGGCCGACAGGCATCGTGCCAGTGGGGACGCCCTGGCCACAGTAAAACTTTTTAAAATGCTACTC
>DASVUQ010000380.1:0-1645 GCA_036386975.1 Flavobacterium sp.
ACAGCAACAGAATTTATCCATTACACATTATTCAAGAATGTTCCGTGCCAGGACAGGAAGCTCACCGAATCAGTTCTTCAGCGAGTTAAAGATCCAGAAGTCATGTCAGTATTTATATTTCACAGATAGAAGCATCAAAGAAATCTGCAACGAACTTGGATTTCGGGATCCCTACTACTTTTCGCGCTTATTCAAAAAACTGATAGGGGATTCGCCTGTAAAGTATAAGAACCGATACAAAAGGGCCATCTAATAAAAAAATAATTATAGTTATGATATTTTGAACTTATCCTGCCAAACTTAGGGAACCTTTATGAAGTTTATTAAAAAGGGAGCATTAAAGGGAAAGTATGTTGTTGATCCGGCAACCGGACAAAAAAGATGGGCATCTAATTCTCAGGTTAAATAGGCGGCACCAAACACCGCTGTTCGGCCACTATTAACTAGAAGCCTCGAAAGCACCTCACTTCTTAAATTTAAAAGACCTTAATATCCCAAAAATTTATTATTTAGAAACTCTTGGGGAAATATATTATAGCAATCTGCTGCTAATTAATATCGAAGAGAGTATCAACTTCTTCATATGGATTAAACTCAATACTTCTGAAAATATCATCCAAAAGAGCGAAGCCTTAACCTTCTCATTTAAGTCAAATTCAATGTTGCCCACTAATACCCCGGTATGTTCATTATTGATGCATCTAAAGAAAAAAAGTTCGGTGATTCTCTTCATCATAATTTTCAACTAGCACTTTATATTTGCTAAAGACTTTATAACTATATCAAAATTCTTAAACCTATGCCATTGGCCATTTCCTTCAATGTCATCTTATCTTGTTCTAAGCTTCCAGTTAGACGCATTACAATCCCTATAATTTTGTTTTTGAAAATGGTTATTGCATCATTAATGATCATGGCTCCCCTGTCTTTCCTTTTACTATCTGATGTATACTATCCCATTTAATTGGATTAATAGAATGTCCAACGGAAATTAAACTGTTACTTGTATTCAGAGTTACACGTAGGTAAATTGGATAGAGCTTTGTCGATTTGCTTTTTTTATGATAGGCGGTTAAAATTACATGATTCTCCATTTTGACTTATTAAGAGAAAGAGAAGAAATTACAACAATCTAGTAGATACTTAGGTAACGCAAGCTTATGCCTTGTGGGTGTAGAACCAACAAAAAAGGCCTATTAGATAACTAATAAGCCTTTGGTTTTTGATTCGTGGTACCAGCTGGAATCGAACCAGCGACACAAGGATTTTCAGTCCTTTGCTCTACCAACTGAGCTATGGTACCAGCCCGTTTGGGACTGCAAATGTAGTGTCTTTTTTGGTTTATAAAAACATTTTTTTAAATATTCCTGATTCCCTTTTAACATATATTTTTTCTACCTTTTGTCAATCAAAACACATTCTAGAAAAAACACGTTTTGGGTTTAAGCCTGCTTGATATGATTCAACAAACCCTTTTCCTATTATTGTTAGTTGCTACAATTCTCCCTTTTTCAAAAAATGTAAAAAAAATTATAAGAAATATAAGGCTTGGCCGAAGAGAAGATCGTTCAGGACATTCGGGAGAAAGGTTGAAGATTATGCTAAAAGTAGCTTTTGGACAAACGAAAATGGCTGCCAGGCCAAT
>DASVUQ010000381.1:0-4841 GCA_036386975.1 Flavobacterium sp.
AAAAAGTATACAGTCTCGTTTTGCGTTTTGTTTTTTTGCACACACCTTACAGCCCAACAAATGAACGATACCCTAATTATTAATCAAAACATAAGTATAACACAACAATACACTCAGGAAAAAGACAATGTAATAAAATGGAACCTGTATGCCCACAATAAAAAGCAAAACAAGACCATCAGTTTAGATATGCTGTATGCCACTATACCCTGGTATATGAAAAAGGAAGCTATTTTAGTTACACCCAAAGCCATTGATGGTTTTATAAAAAACAATTGCTTGTATATTTTTGTTTTTCAGGGGCTTTTATTTGACTTAATTGAGTATGACATCAAGGAAGAAAAAGTCGAAAAAAAACGAATTGCCACTGTTGCTAAATTATTCGCCGGAACGGTTGATAACTTTGGAGGGTATAGTTTTGACATTTCAAAATATTATATTGAAAACAAATTGTACTTTTATATTACCTACCGTAGATCAGTAGGCGGAGGTAGCTCATACAAACTAATTCGATTTGATAATTATTCAAAAAAAGTGTTTGAACTAAAATTCTCAGAAGAAACAATAAAAATAAAAGACGAAGAAGAAACCTTCAAAACCCTTGATTTAAATAAAAATAAAGAAATGATTAGTATAGCTATAAAAAAAGCATTATTAAGTGGTAATGTGATAAAAGAAAGTGATAAAATTGAATATTTAGATAATATAGATAGAAGTTATTTTGAAGGAAGGGGGAATAGAACAAGTAATGTAACCTATTTTTTTTATAAACAGAATAAAACTAAAAATAAAATTGCTGTATATAATAATGATGAATTTGAGTGGGAAATAGGGGATTATACAGAAGAAGAAATTAAACAGCCCAACTAATGATAAAAAAGTATAAGCTTAAGGTACAATATAAGTATGACAGGTTTACGCCGGTTGGTAGTCGCGAATGTAAAATGACTGGCTTTGGAATTATAAACGGCGAGCCTGTTGGTTCCGGTTGGCTAATTAGGGATATAGATGATTAAATTACCAATTACCATAGAGATAATGAAATGGATAATTAAACTCAATTTATTAATAATATTATTTACCATGGAAAATTGTAAAGCACAGGGTAAGCCTAATGTAGATGTAAAAGTACATCCTAATGTACTGAAGGATTTTACTTTATATCCGGGTAAAACTTTAACAGAGATGAGAAATGGCTTGAACCAGCCTGCTTTTATTGTAGGCAAGTATGCTTTTTATCCCAAGCTAAAAAAAATAGGCTATGCTAAAACTTATGTTCCTCCTATGTCCAGCTCCGGTATTGGCACATTATATTATGCTGAAATAGCAAATGCTGATTATGATAACTTCGAAATCATAAATGCCGACTGGGATTTGGCCAAAGATAAAATTACCTACTACCGGCAAGGTGAAGCTTTAAATCTTAAGCCAAATATACATCAGGAAATTTTAATAGATAATTACACGGGGTATCTTCGGATAGTAACTGCCGATAGTACCTGGGTGTTGGGAAGTGGTGTAAATAAGTTTGTCAAATACTATGGATATAAGAAGATGAGTGATATAGTTTATAAAAAAAGTGATAGCCTTTTTATTTTTCATAATGGACAAATGAATTATATTAAAAACCCTATTTTCGATGCAAGTTCTTTAAAACAAATAGATTGGAAATTATACCAGGACCATAAAAATGTATACTATATTGATTTATGGCATCATAATAAAACCATTTAAAAATTGAGGATGAGCAAATTGTAAGCCAGCACGTTTTTAAAAAAGTAAAGCACGGAAGAAGGCATGATGATGGTAGCTTAACCGTCTTTATTGGCAAGAAAGGTTTTTACATTGGTGATGACCGATTATCTGGTTATAAACTGCAAAACTATCATATCATAGCAAACAGCAATTTTTTTGTATATAACAGTTGCCTGTATTTTATGGACGGGGACGATTCTTTTTATGCTCCTATTGATGTTTCATCAAGATCGGTTTTTGGTTTTAATACATTTGAAGAAGGTCTGAACGATCCAGAAGCTATACAGGTAGATTATACCAAAGCCAAAGCATTGGCTATTGATATTTTGGTTTACGATAATAAAAAATTATTCAAAGAGAATCAGGGGGTTAAGGTTGATGCTAAAATTAATCTTGCCAACTTGAAATACTTAGGTGAATTGCCAGAGGACTTTAAGAAAATTATAGATCCTGACGAAGGCAGATATCTAAATATTGACGGCAGCTTGTTTATGCACAGTAACGATTACTACGTCATTAGGGGCAATGACGTTTTGACAAAAATTACTAAGGGCAAAGCTGATTTAAAATCATTCAAACGGCTTAATGAATTTTACTACACGTTTAAAGGAAAATTGTTTGGCCATGAAGATTTCCGTCATTATAATAATAGGGCGCCACAACTAACAGACAAAGATATAGATTTGAGTAAGTTGAAAGTTTTTGAAGTGTATTTTACCGATGGTATAGATATTTGGTACAAATACATAAAAATGGATAAGACCCTTAGGGAAATTACCATCAATCCTTATATTGCCGATTTAAAGGCTACTTCCTTGCCACAAACCATAAAAACCTATAACATAGACATACCAAGGATTGCTTTTGACAAGTTGAAAAAAAATAGAAAACACCGAATTTGTTACTGATGGTGTGTACCTCATTTTCCAAGGCAATGTAATAGATAAAATTGATGCAAAAACCCTGCGCGTACTTGGTTTTAATTACGTAGAAGATGCCACCCAATATTTCTTTAGGCATTATTCCATTACCAAAAAAGACTTAAAAAATTAACGCTTAAAATGAAAAAGCTAATTTTTTGTTTACATTCATTCTATTTAGTAGTGGCCAACACATAATTGAGAATTATTTTTATAGATGCTATTCTTTGATTAAAACACCAATAATTCAATTATTCAGCATCTGCCATAATTTATCCTTTAGTTCTGTTAGCCCTTGTTGTGCTACAGAAGAGATAAACAGGTACGGAATAGTATCAAATTCCTTATCCAGTTGTATCTTGAGTTCCGCTTTTAGTTCTTCATCGAGCATATCACATTTCGAAATCACCAGCATACGCTCTTTATCGAGCATTTCAGGATTGTATTTTGTCAGTTCGTTCACCAGGATATCATATTCCGCTTTGATGTCCGGGGTATCTACCGGTACTAAAAACAACAAGGTAGAATTTCTTTCAATGTGGCGCAAAAAGTAGTGCCCTAAGCCTTTTCCTTCGGCTGCACCTTCGATAATTCCGGGAATATCCGCAATTACAAAAGACTGGTAATCCCTGTAGGCCACAATCCCTAAGTTGGGTTTTAATGTTGTAAACGGATAATCGGCAATTTTAGGTTTTGCCGATGTCAACACCGATAACAAAGTAGATTTTCCTGCATTAGGGAAACCTACTAAACCAACATCTGCCAGCACTTTTAGTTCCAGTACAATATCTTTTTCTTCTGATGGCAGGCCGGGTTGTGCATACCTTGGCGTCTGGTTGGTAGAACTTCTAAAATGCCAGTTGCCCAGCCCTCCTTTTCCGCCAAGTGCTACAATTTTTTTTTCTCCGTGTTCCGTAATTTCAAACAACACTTCATTCGTTTCTTTGTCACGCACTACAGTTCCCAGGGGCACTTCAATAAATTTATCTTCCCCATCATGTCCGGTACTCCTGTCCCCTCCTCCATCGCCTCCGTGGCCGGCTTTGATATGCCGGGCAAACTTTAAATGAAACAAAGTCCACAGGCTTTTGTTGCCTACCAGGTACACATGGCCGCCACGGCCGCCATCGCCTCCGTCAGGGCCTCCTTTTTCAATAAATTTTTCCCTGTGGAGGTGTGTTGATCCTTTTCCTCCTTTTCCGGACGAAACATATATTTTTACGTAATCTACAAAATTGCCTTCAGTCATTTTAATTATTCGTTATTAGCTGATGCTCCTTAACCTGAAACCTGTTAACAAGGGCATCAACTATTATTCTGTTAAGTTGTGGTTAGATAAATACAAATTTATATGTACTTGACAACTTATTTTAATTTTGCAATGATTTTACCATTATTTTATCAATCTTAACACCATCCATATCTATTATTTCCAGCTCAAACTGGTTCCAGATTAGTTTTTCTCCTTGTTTGGGTATATAAGACAGTTCTGTCATAATGAGCCCGCTTACTGTAGTAACTTCATAATCACTAATGAGGTCGTCGAGTTCAAAATACATCAGGAAATCATGTAGTGAATAATGCCCGTCTACGAGCCAGGTGCCGTCTTCTCTTGCTACCAATTGAAAATCTTCTTTATAAAAATCGGCTGCATTCCCAACCAGTGCTTCAAGAATATCATTTAAGGTAATAATACCCTGAAAAACACCATATTCATCGGCAACAAAAGCATAGTGTACTCCACTTTTCTTAAAATTTTCCAGTGCTTTATAGGCGGTGGTTTGTTCCATAATAAAAGGGGCTTCCGTCATAATGGCACTAAGACTGAAATTTTCATCTTCAATATGGGCAAAAATGTTTTTTAGGTTGACCACTCCTACAATATCATCATAATTTTCTCCGTAAACGGGATAAATAGAATGCAATTCTTTTAGCATTAGGTCCCTTACCTGCTCTTTGGTAGAATGCAACGGAAGTAATACAATCGATTTCCTGTGTGTCATTAACGAATTGACTTTCCTGTCGCCAATATGAAAAACACGTTCTACAATATCTTGTTCTATTTCCTGGATTTCCCCACCTTCTGTACCTTCTTTAATGATCGCTTTAATTTCTTCTTCGGTTACTTTACCATCTGAAGAAGGTTTTATCATTAAAATTTTTAAA
>DASVUQ010000382.1:0-4904 GCA_036386975.1 Flavobacterium sp.
CGATATCCCGGTGGACCGTTTATGTCCGAAGAAGTTCTGGGCGCACTTACACTATTTTAATTTATTACTATTAGTTAGGAACCGATAAATAAAAAAGGCTATACTCTTGCCTTACTTGTAACTACTAACTACAATAGTATAGAAATTTAGGAAACTACCATTCTATTGCAGAGAACCCTTTTGAGACTAAATAATCATTTGCTTTGCTAAAATGCTTATTTCCGAACCAATGCCCTTTATTAGCACTTAATGGTGATGGATGACCTGACTCTAAAACAAGATGTTTATTCCGGTCTACTTTAAGCCCTTTTTTCTTGGCAAAGCCACCCCACAATAAAAAAACTACATCTTCTTTTTGATCAGAAATTGTTTTTATAACCGCATCTGTAAATACTTCCCAACCTTTATTTTGATGGCTTCCTGCTTCGTGTGCCCTAACGGTTAAAGTAGCATTCAATAATAAAACCCCCTGCTTTGCCCAGCGCTCTAAGTTTCCGGTTTTAGGGAAAGGTTGTTGCAGGTCGGTTTCAATTTCACGAAATATGTTAACCAATGAAGGTGGAAAAGCAACACCATCATTAACAGAAAAAGCCAATCCATGGGCCTGCCCGGCATTATGGTAAGGGTCCTGACCAATAATAACCACTTTTACATCGTCAAAAAGACAGGAATTAAAAGCGGCAAAAATCTGGTTCCCTTTTGGGTAACAGGTTGTAGTGGTATATTCTGATTTTACGAAAGCAACTAATTTGTTAAAGTATTCTTTTTCAAATTCTGGTGATAAAACGGCTTTCCAGGAAGGTTCAATTTTGATATCCATACTATTTTTTAAAGCAAAAATAATCAATTTACGGGAATGTGGGAATAACACTTTTGTAACTAAGGAATTAATTTGTTTTAAGTAAATTTGCATACAAAAATTGCGACTAAACAAATATGATATCCATTACTGAAAAAACATTACAGGATTTACAGTTTCCCACCGTTTTAGAAACCATTTCAGCTATTTGTAATACTGATCTTGGTAAACAAAAAGCATTAGAAATAAAACCCTTTCATGATAAAGAAAACTTACTGCATGCATTACTACAGACCTCTGAATATTTGTCTTCTTTTGATAATAACAATGCCATTCCCAACCATGGTTTTGATACTATTACCCATGAAATAAAATTCCTGGCTATCGAAGACAGCTTTCTGGAATCAGGCAGTTTTAGAAAAATCGCAGCTATTTCAGAAACCGTAAACACACTTTTACTTTATTTTAAAAAATTCGATGATTATTATCCTAACCTGAATATCCGGGCTTCACAAATTACATTAACGCGAGAGCTCATTACGGCTATTGATGCTATAGTAGATAAGTATGGCGAAATAAAAGATAATGCTTCCCCTGAATTATCAAATATCCGCCGTAATATGAATACCGTACGTGGTAAAGTCAACCAGAGTTTCGGCATGGCCCTCAGCCACTACAACTCCCTGAATTATCTTGATGAGATCCGCGAAAGCTTCGTACAGAACCGAAGGGTTCTGGCCGTTTTGTCGATGTACCGCCGTAAAGTAAAAGGCGCTATCCTCGGAAGTTCCAAAACAGGTAGCATTGCTTATATCGAACCGGAAGCTACTTTGGCCTATTCCAGGGAGCTCAGCAATTTAGAGTACGAGGAAAAAGAAGAACTCCAGCGTATCCTGAAGCAGTTAACGAACACCATACGCCCATTCCAGCCCTTGTTAATCCAATATCAGGAATTCCTGAGTGATATTGATATTGTTGGTGCCAAAGCAAAATATGCACGTAAAATCAATGCTATCCTTCCTACAATTACTAATGATAGGCGTTTGTATTTCAGGGACGCTTATCATCCTATTTTATACCTGAACAATAAACAAAATAATGAAGTGACGCATCCCCAGACTATTGAGCTGCATCAGGAAAACCGGATTATTGTCATCTCTGGGCCCAATGCGGGAGGAAAAACCATTTCATTAAAAACAGTGGGGTTATTGCAGCTTATGTTACAATCCGGTATGCTGATACCGGTACATGAACGTAGTGAAACCTTTTTGTTTGACAGAATATTGACTGATATTGGCGATAACCAGTCTATCGAGAATCATTTGAGTACGTACAGCTACCGGCTGAAGAATATGAACTACTTCCTGAAAAAATGCAACAACAAAACCTTGTTTTTGATTGATGAATTTGGTACCGGTTCGGATCCTGAACTGGGTGGCGCTTTAGCAGAAATTTTCTTAGAGGAGTTTTATCACCGGGAAGCCTTTGGGATTATTACTACCCACTACTCCAACCTGAAAATCCTGGCCAATGAACTGCCTTTTGCAACCAATGCCAATATGATGTTCGATGAAAAATCACTGGAACCCATGTATAAACTGGCTTTAGGCCAGGCAGGAAGTTCCTTTACATTTGAAGTAGCACAAAAAAACGGCATTCCGTTTGGGTTGATCAATCGGGCAAAAAAGAAGATCGATTCGGGAAAAGTGCGCTTTGACAAAACTATTGCCACACTCCAAAAAGAACGTTCCAGAATGGAAAAAACTTCACAAACATTAAAAGAAGAAGAAACCAGGGCACGGGAAGAAGGTAAAAAAATGGAAAATATCAATGTAAAAATCAAACAAAAGCTGGAAAGCTACCAGGAATTATATGACAGCAACCAGAGAATTATTTACATGGGCCAAAAAATAGAAGATATCGCTGAAAAGTATTTTAATAATAAAAATAAAAAAGAGCTTATTGGTGAATTTTTAAAGATTATTGAAATAGAAAACTCCAAGCGCAAAAAAGCTTCCGATAAAGAAATGAAGGCTAAAGAAGCATTACAGAAAGAAATTATTAAAGAGGTAGAAGTAAAAGTAGAAGAAATCCGAAAGGAAAAGAAAGAGAAGAAACTAAAAGCAGCCACTGTCCCGGAAAAACCAAAACCCATCTTAAAAGTGGGTGACCGGGTAAGGATGCATGATGGAAAAGCTGTTGGCAGTATTGACACCATTGAAAAAAATAAAGCTGTGGTCAACTATGGTGTTTTTACTTCTAAAGTAAGTTTAGAAGCTTTAGAACTGGTAGAAAGTGCTAAGTAAATAACAGGAGCTAAATAAATCAGATATGGATTTACCTGAAAATAAAAAAATTATACTCTTTGACGGTGTCTGTAACCTCTGCGACGGTATCTTAAATTACGTCATTAAGAAAGATAAAAAGGATGTTTTTCGTTTTGTCGCGTTGCAATCGGACCTGGGCCAGGAAATACTGAAACATATTGGGGTCAATACGGCTAACATGGATAGTATTATACTATATGAACCCGGTATTGCTTATCATTATAAATCCTCTGCCGCTATTGAAATAGCGAAACATCTGGGAGGTATCTTTAATCTTGGAATTGTTTTTAACATTATTCCGCGTGTTTTGCGTGATCCTCTTTATGATTATATTGCCAAGAACAGGTACAAATGGTATGGTAAAAAAGACCAGTGCATGATACCAACACCGGAACTAAAAGCTAAATTCTTAGAATAAAAAAAGCCCCGCATGATGCAGGGCTTTTACTCTTAGAAAAATTTGATATTATTAGTTTTTAATGATCTTTTTAGTCACATTACCCTGGTCGGATGCAATGTTCATCATATACATTCCCGCAGATAAATCAGAAATATTTACCTGTGCTGTATTAACATTATTAAGTTTTATAGATTGTACCGTACGCCCGTTAAGGTCTGTAATAGTAACTGCATTTAATAACATATTGGCATCATTGGCTATGTTGATAACATTGTTTGAAGGGTTGGGGTATACGGAGAACTGAGAGTCTGAAAATTTAACATTACCTAATAAATCAATTGTAGGGGTTGCCGTCACTATAAAATTATCATAAATCACACTTGCTGAAGCTGTATTTGTAATGCGTGTAAAAGAAACAAAATTTACCCGATTAGGCTGAAATGGCCCTGTACGTTTTTCCGGATCTAAGGAAGTAGTAATCAAGTTATTGTTACCACTATTCACTTTCCAGGTAATATTGCCGTTTGACGTATCATAAGCAACGCCAAGTTTATACCATGTATTATCCGACAAAACCCTGGTTTCTGCGGTCCCTAAATCGATAAATGGTGTTGAAAACGTACCCTGATTATTAATATAAGCAACACCTCTTATGGTTTTGGTACTTAAATTATAGCCAAAACCGGCAATCGTCATAGTAACATTAGTGCTAGTTAAAATTTGGATCCGTACACCATTTTCGGTAGTGCTTGTTGAAGAAGGCCCTGTAAAAAAATCATACTCTGCCTGTATAACATTATTCCCAGTAGTCCTGGCAGCCCATGCTGCTGTTATCCCACCAGCTTTCCCCATAACCCTTTCGCCTTGGTTTCCATTTTGTGATTCGATTCCTAATCCACTGGTTGCTTCAAAACCATTAAGAACTACCTGAAAATTTGTAACACTAGCATTGGTAGTTGTAGATGGTGAACTACCATTGGTTGCATAAGTTAGAAAATTTGCCTGACCTGGCGTATTACCTGTAATATCTGTACCAACATTTCCTATGCTTAAGCTGTTGAAGTCTTCTGCTTGTAAAACTTGAGCATTACCTGTAAAAACCAGGCCTATAATTATGCCTGTAGAAAGTAAAATTTTTTTCATATTGTAATAGTTTAAATTTCAGTCAAATATACATTTTATTTTAAATTTATATTATTTTTTGTAAAAAACATTCCCTTTAAGAAAATATAATTTTAAAGGTCTTTTTTTATAGAATCCAACACATGATGCTAATGAACATCATAATGCAATAGAACTATAAATGAGTTTACTTAAAATAAAAAGTTTCTTTGATGGTTGCCTGCTAATTTGTAAGATTGACGATTATATTAACCCA
>DASVUQ010000383.1:0-2547 GCA_036386975.1 Flavobacterium sp.
TTCTAAATCCCAAATCGGCATATTCCTGATCTGAAAAAACACGTACATCTGAACTTTCTACTACAAATTCTGCCTGAGGGTAACGTTGCTGTAGCTGATGTAATGCATGGGGAGAAAAAACAGCTCTTCTGTCGGGTGGTGTTTTTCTTTCTTTTATGATTCCAAATTTCATTTTTTGAGAGATATTGAAAATTATTTAACTTATAAGTACTATAATGTTCCAAATGTAACATTTGGAAACCCAATGACCAAATTTAATTAAGAAATGTTTTCGGGCAGGTAACTACTTAATTGTCAATACGTAAGTATTTTAATAAAAAAAGCTGTTAACCTTACTATAAAATCTTAAAAATAGTTGTGGGGATTCTTATATTTGTTTTTTATAGCCAATACAATGAATTTGAAATTTCATATTGCTCTACTCCCCTTTTCTGTTTTATTATTTGCTTTAAATTCCTGCCAAAACACAACAAGAACGGATACTGGTCCGTCTGCTAAACCTAAAGATACTTTAGCCCATATGGAACCTTCGGATTTTAAATACCATAAGTTATCAGACGAATATGTTGCATTAAAGCAAAAGCAGATTGCTCATTTTAGTAAAAAGACCTGGAATGAAAATGCGAATGTGAGTTTCCTGGTAGCAAAAAACGGGCAAATTATTTTTGAGAAATATCAGGGATATGCGAACAAGCAAAAAAGCACTTGTATTGATTATAACACCCCTCTTCATATTGCCTCTGTGAGTAAAGTAATTACTGCAACTGCCATATTGGAATTAATCGATGCCAAAAAAATCACACTGGACCAGAAAGTCAATACTATTTTAAAAGAATTTCCTTATTCGGACATTACCGTTCAAACCTTGCTTAACCATAGAAGCGGTTTACGTAATTATGCTTATTTTACAGAAGATAAAGGGGTGTGGGACCGCAAAAAAATACTGACTAATGCTGATCTTTTACGTCTTCTAGGAGAAAAGAAAATTGAGTTGCAATCACTACCTGACAGAAGATTTGCCTATTGTAATACTAATTACGCCATATTAGCATTAATAATTGAAAAGGTAACAGGGCTTACCTTTGCTGATGCCATGAAAAGAATGATTTTTGATCCGTTAGGTATGGAAGATTCTTATGTGTATGATTATTATAGTGACAATAAAAAATCGGTACCATCATATAAAGGCAATAATGTAGAAATAGGCCGGGATTATCTGGATGCCGTTTATGGTGATAAAAATATTTATTCAACTGCCAGGGATTTATTAAAATTTGACCTGGCCAGGAATGATCCTGATTTCTTAAGCCCTGCGTTACAGGACAAAATTTATAAGGGTTACAGTAACGAAAGAAAAGGCACTAAAAACTATGGTTTGGGCTTACGTATGATTAACTGGGAAAACGGGAAAAATTTTTATTTCCATAATGGCTGGTGGCACGGCAACACCTCAGCTTATATTACTTTAAAAGATGAGAATGTAGTTATCATTGCGCTTTCTAATAAATTTAACCGCTCCACTTATAAAGTGAGGAACCTGGCTCCTATTTTTGGTGACTATCCTTTTAAAATAGAAAAAGAGGAATTGGAATAAATATTTCTTAAAATTCATTGATTAGCTCTTATAAACTGGATTTTCAGGATTAATTGCGTTATATTTGCAACCCGAAAAATAAGTATGGGGTCGACTGGTTTTGACAGCAAGTCGAATTGAAAGGTAAGCACGTCGAGAACTGGGACAATTCTCGTTAATAAAAGGTTTCAAAACATTTACACGGTGAAGGAAACTACGCTCTTGCTGCATAATCTGAATCATAGTAAGATTAGCCTCGTTCCTACAAGGTAGGAAAGCGAGATTTACCTCGAAAGCTTTGGTTTGTAGCGTTCGGTACAGGTGAATCGTAAATATAAACCTAAGAGTGGCCATGCTTCGGGACCACTACGAAAATTAAAGAAGCTAAGCACCGGATGGTTGTTCCTGTCCTAGTCCAGTGTCGAAAACTTAAACAGGAAATAAGCGTGTAGAAAGCTTTTTAGTTGCTTGTTTGGACCCGGGTTCGATTCCCGGCGACTCCACAAAATAAAAAGAGGTTATTTCATAATTGTGAAATAACCTCTTTTTTGTTTTATTAACTTTTCCCTGAAAGGTACAAAATCATGATTTAAAAAAAATATATAGCCTCAAACTTTAGAATCAGTTCTTGCATGTGTAATAAATAAACCTATAACCATCTGCATCAATCAATTTATGTAGCAATTAAGGGTATATAAATACGGAAACACATTGTAGACTTCTTCGTAATCAGGGGGCGGGATTAAAGAAATAGCAAGAATCAATTCAAAACTTCTAAAATTAACCCATTACCAGCAGTAATTAAACCGGGCACATAAAATCTTAATTTTATAATTTTACTGCTATTGGGTGCACAAGTAAAGTTTAAAAGGGTAAACTTAGGGTCGTTTAAACGAACAATACAATTTACAGGCACTTCATCGCTATAACCATCTTTAACTTTAACATAACCAACATATCTTGCATTGGGAGCA
>DASVUQ010000384.1:0-14745 GCA_036386975.1 Flavobacterium sp.
GGTTGCGTTCCTACCTAAAGTTTTTGTATTGATATAATTAGCTAAAAAGCTTGATGTAAGCCTATCGCTTAACTTGTAAGAGGCATTTCCTAAAAACGAATTTCTATCCTGTTTGCTGTTAGGAAGTAATCCTGTAGCTGATAAGTTAGTATAAGATAATGAAAATGTACCTTTATCATTGCCTCCGCTTAAAGCCAAAGTATTGGTTGCAGAAACAGGATTTTCAAAAAAGGTTATAGGGCCGTTTTTTGCCATTTGCCAAGGCCTGGCTTGCTTATAATAGGGAGATTCCAGAACAAAAGAGTCCCAGCCATAAGCTAATATCGATGGGTCGTATGCAGGTCCGTATGAGGCATCATGATTAGTCCTAACAACTCTGTCTTCGGTTCCGTCACCATTGATATCAAATCCGGCTCTGAAATTAGGATAGTACCCCTGTCCGTAAGTGGTTTGATACTTGGCAAATGTAGATTTATCTATAGCTCCAATACTGATACCGGAATCAAAGGATATGCCTAGGCCTTTTTGATTGTTTTTACCTCTTCTTGTCGTTATCATAATTGCTCCGTTCGCAGCTCTGGAACCATAAAGTGCAGTTGCAGCAGCTCCTTTAAGAACGTTAATAGACTCTATATCGTTAGGATTTATGTCAGATGCAGCATTACCATAATCATAACCTGAACGTCCCCGTTGTTGTGATGCAAAATTAGTTTTAGATTTGTCGTTGGTATTAGAGTTGTCAACAGGAACGCCATCGATTACAAATAAGGCTTGATTATTGCCGTTAATAGATTTAAACCCTCTAATAACTACGTTTGTTGAACCACCAAGGTTATTATTTGTTTTGATTTGTAGTCCGGCAACTTTACCAGATAAATTATTAACAAAATTTGTAGTCGGAACTCTATTTACTTCTTCTCCTTCTACTTTTTGAGTACCATACCCAAGAGACTTTTTCTCTCTTGAAATACCCAAAGCAGTTACTACCACTCCTTCCAGTTGTGTAGCGTCATCCGCAAGTTTTACATTTAATGTACCTTCGCTGGCTTTAACTTCCTGTGTTCTCATCCCGATAAAGCTAAACACCAATGTTTGTGTTGGACTTGCCTGGATTTTAAATTTTCCATCAAAGTCTGTTTGTGTCCCAATTTGCGTCCCTTTTATTAGTACGCTAACGCCGGGAAGGGGCATACCATTGTTGTCTGAAACGGTACCTGTAACCGTTCTGTCTTGTGCAGAAATCAGTTGCACAAGCAAAACTAATAAAAGTACCCAGTAGTTTCTTAATTTTGATTTCATATAGATTTGATTTAATTTGAGTTCAAATTTGGCATTTTTACTACCATTATCCAAATATTTTGTCGATAATTTAAAGTATAATATAGTTAAAATTTATATTTATAATAAATTGTAAGATATATATTTAAAATTAAAATTATTAGAGAAATTAATTGAATATTTTATAACATCTAAGAATTGTATTCTGATTATAACAATTGTAATAATAGCTATTCTACTATTATAGATGGATTTATACTCTTATTATTATTTAGAAGTTTTTTCATTTATGATTTTTCTAATGCAATTTTATCTGGTAATATAATTGTATATGATTGTTAAGGAAACAGGTTTGTCAATTTATAGATTGATACGTTTTAATAAATACGTATCCTGAGTATCGGTTGTCCTTTTCCATAGTAAAAACATATAAAAAAACCATCCTGTATTAGGATGGTTTAATCAAATTATTGAGGATGATCAATTAATATTCATCTTCGAGAAAGCCAGTTCTCTTATGGCCTGAATAAATAAGTTGAACACCAGGCAAGTTGCTGAGGACCCCTTTGAAATAAATGCTGTCCACAACATTCCCGCTTCTGGAGCGGGCTGCGTTCTTTAATATCTTGCCTTCGGTTATGGTAAATGTAGCGCCCGCCGGCAGCCTTTTAATATTGGCTTCATTAGTAGCACTACTAAAAGTAAGTGCGGTAATATCTGTACCTATTTTGCCACGTAAGATATACTGACTAGTAGAAGGTAAGTTATTCTCAATATACATAGAGCCATCATCATCCACTGATACATCGTATGTTCTGTAGTTTACATGCTGCGCTAAAGTAGTACCAGACGCCTGGTTGGTAATATCGACAAACCACTCACCATCCATAGCAATTGTGGTTGTAGTTTTAACATCATACTCCTCGTAACCTTTATTTTCGCAGGATGCAAATCCAGCTATTAAAAGAAAACTTAGGAACGAATAAACACTATTTTTTTTGATTTTCATATTTTTAATTATTAAATTATCTAACAAAGTTCCTTACTGCAGTACCATAAAAAGATGATGCGGCCAGAACCCATCTAAAGTTATTATTACTTATAATAGTACCACTAATACTTTCTACAGTTATTCCACTAGGTGTAACTTGAGAAGGAATGTAAATGTGAGCATCATCATAGACATAAAAGGTCACAAACAAAAAATTCGGACTGTTAACAGCTGAAGCTGCTAATCCCCCAGCATTGTCAGCTGTATATACCCTATCAGAGATCCTTACTACATTATTAGCGTTACCATTTCTGAAAAATGTACCTTCAAGATTTAGCGTTGAAGGCGTTGCACTCATTACTATAATTGTCCTGGTTTCTGAAACAGAAAATCCATCAGGGTTTACAGAGGAATAAGTAACTTTATAGGGGCCAGGCGTTGATGGGTCTACAGAGCCTGCAATCGTTACTGGCAATTCGGTGTCTCCGGCTAATGAAACAGCCCCTAATTCCTGATAAGGAGTTCCTTGTTGCAAAAGGACTAACGACTCTCCATTTAAAGTGACAATAGGATATATAGTGACTCTTGAACCAATTTCAGGTTCGTAGCTACAGGATATGAATGCAAACACTATAGCATACACACCTAATAAGCTTATCTTTTTAAAATTTTTCATACTAATATGGGTATTAATTTTTTAATTTATTTTTGATCCCACCAAACTTTTTGAGTAAGGGATGAATGCTGCGTAATATTTGGATTTCTATTCACTTCGTCATCAGGGTAATATAATATGGAAGGGATACTTAATCCTGTTAGGACCGAAATCCTGGAAGGAATCCGGTTTCCAATACTATAATTTTCAGTCCCCTCGGCCACAACCTCTGGAAACTTTGTTCTTTTTGTTTCTATATATGATTCTATATTATTTATGTAAACTAATGATGCCCATTTTTGTACGATTACCTGCCTTACAGTTTGTTCAACTGAACCGGCATTTTGATATGCATAAGGTCCACCAACTGCAAATAAGGCTTGAGCATCAGAAATCGCCTGAGACGCAGAAAGTATAGGAACTCCTGTATCTGCAACATTACCTGGATCTACGGCTTTAAAATCAGCCTGGTACGTTTTAAAAGACTCCAGTATACCCTGCTCATATTTTACTTGTGCCCCATTTCCAGATGCATAACGAATTAGCCCTTCAGCCTGAAGAAAATTACTTTCTGATACTGTCATCAGATATACAGGTGTTAATGGATTTACTCTTGGCCTGGAATAATTCCCAGCAAGACCAGGAGCTCCCAGTCCTGCGCCCTGAGGCAAAGAGACATGTACATTTGCTGCATTCTTTCTAAATGCAAAATTTGCTCTTGAATCATTATTTGCATTGTAAAATTCTAATATACTACTGCTGGCAATATTATTAACATCTCCTAAGAATTGATTTTGAACTTCCCAAAAAGGGTTTCTCTGATTTAACGAAGTTCCGAAATTCGCAAATTTAGCGTCGGTAGTAATAAAATTATTATCGGATAGCAATGCATTTACGGCTGCTGGATTTGCAAACGGGGTATAAGCCATTCTTAAATACATCTTTAATTTAAGTGTATTTGCAAATTTAATCCAGTTTTCCATGTTGCCACTATAAATATTATCTTGTCCCCCTACGGTAGTTTCGACCGGATTTGAATTGTACGCTTGCAAAGCGGCATCTATTTTTGCTAATAAGTCCGAGTAGATAATGTTTCCCGGAGTTGTATTAGGAGTTATGTTTTCAACGCCAAGCAAGGCTTCAGTATAAGGAACATCTCCAAAAACATCTGTAAGGAGCTGGAAAGTATATGCATTAAGTAATGTGCCTATCAAAGCTGTTCCGGTATCTCCTTTACTATTTGATTCGTCAATGACATATTTTAGATCAGTTAAACAACCTGCGTAAAGTTCAGCCCAAACCCTATTGGCATAAGCAGTATTAATGTTGTATTGATCTATGCTTTGGTATTGACTTGCACTAGGTGCCTGAGTATGGTATTGTGCATAAAACCCACCCAAGTTTGTAAAATCACCACCAATAACTGTAACAAGCGAAGCCTGTGCTGATGCCAAAGCCAAACCCGGATTGATTTGTTGGGGAGAATTTGGATCTGTATTGATGTCAAGTTCAGTTTCGCAGGATGTAAAAAAACCTACAAAAAAGAGTAATAAAAGTTTAAATATATTTTTCATTTTTTTTTTTTTAAAAGTTAGCTTTTAAGCTGAATCCTACACTTTTTGTTGAAGGGTTAGCACTAAATTCACCAAACTGGCCGGCTAAATCAGTACCAAAAGTTGATGTTTCAGGATCAATGTATTGATTGCTTTTTGGAGTCCATAAAAATAAGTTTCTTCCAATTAAAGACAAAGAAAAACCTTTTAAAGAAGTCCCACTTAGCATCTTTGATGGTAAACTGTAACTAATAACGACTTCACGAAGTTTAATAAATGATTTGTCGATTACAGTTTCCCTATCTAAAGCTTCAGCTCTGTAATAATCATCCTGGTGTTCTTTGTCAATCGGGGTGGTGTTTGGTGAAAACGTACCATCACCATTATCGACTACTGATCCGGGCACTAACCATGGCTGTCTGTCATTATAAATAGTTGTAATAGAATTGCCCGTAAATCTTGTGATGTCAGCAGTTCTGGAATACATTAATCCGCCTTGTCGTATATCAAAAGTAAAATCGAGGCTAACTCCTTTATAGCTTAAAGTATTTCCAACCCCCATTGTATAATCATACTGAGTATCGCCATAAATCTCTTTGTTGGGAGACGCAATAGGAATCCCATTTCCATCTACAACTATGTTCCCATTTGGATCCCTTAAAGGAACTTGGCCTTGAATCAATCCAATGGGTTGGCCTTCTATACCAATAAATGCTGTAGTGGATAATCCTCCAAGTACAACTTGTTGTAACCTGGGGTCTAGGGTTTCAAGAATTGAGTTATTTTTTGCATAATTTACAGTGGTGGTCCAGTTAAAACCATTATCAGGTTTTTTAATCCAGGAGATACCAACTAAAGCTTCATAACCTTTATTGGATATAGTTCCAATATTTGCTCTTTGGCTTGTATAACCTGAACTAGGGGCAAGTGGTAAATTTAGAATCTGATCTTCTACTTTTGCGTCATAATATGTCAGGTCAAAAGTAATTCTATTGTTAAATAATGCACCTTCAATTCCTACTTCATATTCCCTTCTCCTTTCAGGTTTTAAGTCAGGATTAGCAGCACGGTTCCCAACTTCATAGCCATTAACGCCGTTTAAAGGATAATTTAACTGTGCGAATCCCTGATTATCAGTTGACCCTGATACGAAAACAGGTAAAATTTGATAAGCGTCGGTGTCTACACCAGTTTCACCATACCCAGCCCTTAACTTTCCATAATTTACCACTTTTTTTATTGCTGGAAATGAATTTGTAAAAACCCAACTCATATTCGCACCACCATAAAGAACGGATTGATTTTTTCTTGGTAAAGTAGAATACCAGTCGTTTCTTATATTTCCGGTAACATATAGTTGGTCGTTAAATGAAAGGGTACTACTGTTATATATTCCATATAGTTTTCTGGACTCTCTTCTTGAAGTTACCGTTGGATTCTCTGAAGAATTTGCAAAAGCATAGAATCCTGGAATATCCTGGCTACCCACGCTGGCATCAAATGAGCCGTTAATTCTCGAATTCATATTCCAACCAAACGTACTCGCTAATTTAATTTTACTGGTTAGTTCAAAATCCAGGTTGTACAATGCCTCATGGTTAATTTGTTTAATCGTATTTGAAAATTCTCTATATGATCCTGGTTGTTCTGTTGAACTTCCCTCATTGGGACTGCCGGGTAATGCATCCACTCTTGCTCTCCAGATCCGGATTAAATCTGTAGATTGATCAATACCAAAACGATACGTTACACTTGACCATTTGTTTATTTCAGTTGTAAAATCTACTGAACCATAATACCGTTCCTTATTATATTTAGATCCGTCCTCGTTTAAAGTAAAATAAGGATTTGTTATTCCGTATGGAGTGTAGTAATTGGATACATTGTGAAATGGATTATTGTAATCTTTAAATTCTGTAATTGGAATATCGTTCGGAATTTGCATCAGGTTATTCATAACCGATAATCCTTGACCGGTAGCTACTGCACTACCATTAGTGTTAACGTAGTTAAAATTTCCATTGATCGTAATATTATTCACTTTTGATGTTCCGGAGAGACCAATAGTATTCCTTTCAAAAGAATCTGCTTCTGTTGGATAAATACCGTCCTGTTGTGTGTTTGAATAGGATAGCCTTACTGTAGAATCACCAGATCCTCCTGAAACAGACAAATTGTTAACCTTAGAAATACCTGTATCAAAAAAGTTTTCTAATTGGTCTTTTTGAAATGAATAAGGTTTTAAAAGCTGGGAATTATTGACAACATTTCCCCAAACCCTTGGCGTATTATCAAATTTTGGCCCCCAGGACCCATTTTCATTTAGAATATGTTTACTATCCCATCCCTGACCAAAAGTAGATTGATATTTTGGGGTTCTTAAAATTTCTGTAAACATCGTAGTTGTAGAAAAATCAATAGCCATTTTACCGCCTTTCCCTTTTTTAGTAGTAATCATAATTACACCACTGGCAGCCCTTGAACCGTACAAGGCAGTTGCAGAAGCACCTTTTAAAATAGTCATGGATTCTACATCATCAGGATTAATATCCCCCGAGCCACGACCAAAATCAAAACCACCATTTAAATTGTTCGAAAAATTTGATACATCATTCAAAGGAATCCCATCGACAACATAAAGAGGTTGATTTGAACCTCCTAAACTACTAAAACCTCTAATAATAACACCTGATGAAGAACCAGGATCGGTAGAAGCGTTCGAAATAGTTACACCTGCCACTTTTCCTTTTATCGCATCAGCCAATGTTGTCTGTGAAGCTTTTACAATATCGCCCCCTTTAATAGTAGTTGTTGCTGCACCAACCGATGCTTTTTCTCTTCTAATACCTACTGCTGTCACAACAATCCCTTCTAATTCTGTTGCATTCTCTGCAAGCTTTACATTTAGTGTACCATTGGTGGCCCTAATCTCCTGTGTTGTCATCCCGATAAAGCTAAACACTAATGTTTGTGTTGGATCTGCCTGGATTTTAAATTTACCGTCAAAGTCGGTTTGTGTGCCAATTTGCGTCCCTTTTATCAGTACGCTAACCCCTGGAAGGGGCAATCCGTTGTTGTCTGAAACGGTACCCGTAACCGTTCTGTCTTGTGCGGATAACAGATGCACAAACAGAATTGATAGGAGTACCAAGCAATTTTTTAATCTTGATTTCATATAAATTTGAATTAGTTGAGCCCAAATTTGGTAATTTTACTACTCTTATCCAAATTTATTTAACTAAAATTTAATATTTAACACTATTTGATTTGATAGTACTAATCTAAATTGTAAAGACATTTATGACATATTATTGATTTGGTGATAATTAATTAAAGTTTACATAACTATTTTAAATAAGAATTTAATATTCCTCTTCAAGAAGTCTCTTTTTATTGACCTGAAAATATAAGCAATAAAAAATATGGCTAAATACACCTTTAAAATAATGTTGTCCATAATATTGCCACTTCTTGAGCGGGTTACCTATTTATTTATCTTGCTTTTGGTTATTGTAAATGTAATGCCTGCCCTGGTGATATGGCTTAATTAGCCGCACTAAATAAGTAGGTGTGATGGTGTCTGTATTTACTTTGCCATCATTATAAGTTCCACTTCTGTTATCCGCACAAGACAGAACGGTTACGGGTACCGTTTCAGACAACAATGGGTTACCTCTTCCCGGAGTTAGCGTACAAATAAAAGGGACGCAAATTGGTACACAAACCGACTTTGACGGAAAGTTTAAAATCCAGGCAGATCCAACACAAACATTAGTGTTTAGCTTTATTGGTATGAGAACCCAGGAAGTCAGGGCGACTGAAGGTACATTAAATGTAAAGCTTGCAGACGATGCTACGCAACTGGAACAAGTTGTGGTAACGGCTTTTGGAATTAAGAGAAACCCAAAAAAATTAGGGTATTCTGTTAGTACTGTTCAAGCTGAAGATATTACACAAAATTCCGAACCGGATTTAACAAGAGCATTATCAGGTAAAGTAGCAGGTGTAAATGTAAATATATCTTCTGGAGTAGCTGGAGCCGCAAATCAGATTACCATTAGAGGTGTTAATTCATTAATAGGAAATACAGATCCATTGATCATTGTTGATGGAGTTGCATTTAGTAATGTCTCTGTACAGAGTTCTAATCAAGTAACAGGCGGAGGTGCTTATGAATCTGCTCTATCTTCATTAGATCCCAATGATATAGAAAATATAAGTATACTTAAGAGTACCGCTGCTGCTGCCCTTTATGGATCCAGGGCTATGAATGGAGTTATTGTTATTACAACAAAATCAGGCTCTTCGAAAGCTAAACTAGGTGAAAAATTAAATGTGAACGTTGGTATAGGGACATATTTTGAGACTATTGCTAATTTACCCGATTATCAAAATACTTATGGGGCTGGAGCAAATTTTCAATATCAGAATGCCAATGGTTCCTGGGGACCTCGTTTTGATTCGTTACAACAGATTCCAACATGGCCAACCTTATTAGCTGCTTTTCCTGGTCAATTTGGGCCCACTATCCCTTATGTTGCCAAGCCTAACAATGTAAAAGACTTGTTTAGGACAGGAACCGTATTAGACAAAACTATTGGTTTTAATTATTCAGGACAGGACGGTAATTTTAGTGCTACCATATCTGATTTACGTCAGGATGGTTATATTCCTTTTAATACATATGACAGGACTTCGATGTCTGCCGGAGGAAATTTTAAATTAAACAAAAATTTAACTGTTGGGGCTAACTTAAGTTATTCAAAAACTAAACAAGTCGGTGGTTTTTTTGGAGAAAATCAATTTGCAGGATCCTCTTCATCATTTGCAAGGACATTATTTTTAGCAAGAAACTGGGACCTGAACTTACCTTATGTTGACCCTGCTACAGGAGGATCAGTTACTCCAAACGGAACGCAATTTGACCATCCGCTTTGGTCATGGGAGAATGACCAGATTATTACTAATTCTGATAGGATTGTTACAGGTATTAATTTAAATTATACTTTTAACGATAACATTTCTGCTTCTTATAGAGTAGGTTTGAACAAATATTCAGCTAACAGATTAGAGATTCGTGATATTGCCTCAAGGGCCAATTCAGGAATAGGAAACTTACTTGGTGATAATTTTACCAATGAAGATATAGAATCTACTTTCTTATTAAACTTTAATTATAATTTAAATGAAGATTTTAAGTTTGCTGCAATAATAGGTAACAACATTTTACAAAATAGATTCTCTAGGATTGCTAATGAAGGATTAGGATTCGTTAATCCAGATATATTTACCTTTAATAATGTTAAAAGTATTATTAATCTAAGAGATGAAAGAACCCAAAAAAGGAACATAGGTGTTTTTGCAGATGTGACCTTATCTTATAAAGATTATTTGTTTTTAAACGCTACAGCCCGAAATGACTGGAGCTCATCATTACCCAAAAATAATAATTCTTATTTTTACCCATCTGTTAGTAGTTCCATAATTGTGACTGATGCTTTTAAAATGGACAACAAAGTATTAACATTTGCTAAACTTAGAGCTTCTTTTGCAAAAGTAGGTAGGGATAATGCTGCGGAATTCTTAAAAATTGCCTTTAACCAAGGACAATCTTATAATGGGCAACCACAAATGGGTAATAACACATTTTTAGGTGACCAGGCTGTAAAACCTGAATTTTCAGAAGAATTTGAAGTTGGAACTGATTTAGAATTTTTCTCTAAACGTATTGCTATAGATTTTACTTATTATAATAAATTAACCAAAGATTTGATAACTGACGTTGCAGTACCCGCGAGTAGTGGCTACACTACATTAAGGACAAATGGTGGCTCTATTGAAAATAAAGGTATAGAACTTGGTTTAACATTGGTACCTGTAAAAACAACAGATTTTAAATGGACTTTAAACACCATTTTCTCAAGAAACAGAAATAAAGTAGTATCATTAAAAGAGGGATTAGAGAGGATACAACTTGACAATAATACTACTGATGAAGCAGGAGGTCAATTGATATCCTATGCCATTCCCGGAGAAGCATTTGGTATATTTTATGGTACAAGATTTGCCAGAGATGCCAATGGTAACTATCTAATTAATCAAGCAGGGGGAGGAATTATTCAGGATCCTACTCTCGGTATTATTGGAGATCCGAATGCTGATTTCAGGGTGAGTTTCATAAATACATTTGTGTATAAAGCATTTAGCCTGAGAACACAAGTTGACTGGAAGCAGGGAGGTGATATTCAGTCATCTACTATCGAAACTTTATTAGGAAGAGGGGTTACCAGGGATACAGAAGACCGGGAAAAAACAGTAATTATTCCTGGATTTTATGGTAACAATGATGGTACTCCTATACTTGATGCTGCTGGAAACCAGGTCCCAAATACCACACAAATAAGTGTCAATGAACTTTACTTCTCTCCAGCCGGGGGTAATACATTCGCTATCAATAGTGTTGATGAAGCAACTGTATATGATGGTACTGTTTTTAGGCTAAGAGAAATAAGTCTGACTTATGATGTACCCTCAAAAATTCTAAAGGATACACCATTTGGAAGAATGAGTTTTAGTATACTTGGAAACAACTTATGGTATTTTGCACCCAATGTTCCTAAATATACCAATTTTGACCCCGAAACTACAAGCTATGGAAATTCTGCTGTACAGGGAATAGAAACTTCAGCTGCCCCGACAGCAAGAAGGCTTGGTTTTAAACTTAATTTAACATTTTAATAAAAAAGACACATGAAAATATTTAATAATAACAAAAAGAATAGAGCTATTTTAGCTTTATTAATGATCACTTCCCTATTTAGTGGCTGTAGTGATTATTTAGATGTCGATAGAGACACTGATGACCCCACAGTTGCTTCACTAAATTATTTATTGACTAATACTCAGACATCTATTGCTCTTGTTGGTGATTTTAACAACTTTACAGGCGGCCTTATCTCAACTTACACACATCAAATGACTTCAAGAGAGGAAGAAGATCAATATGGTTTAAAAGTAGGAAACATTAATGTGAATAATGACTGGGAAGCAATTTATTTAGCTTTAAATGATATTGAAACGCTAATTAGACAAGGTACTGAAACTGGAAACTTAGTTTATGTTGGGATTGCCCAAATGCAAAAGGCATATATCATGTCTTACGCCGTTGATTTATGGGGTGATGTTCCTTACAGTGAAACTATTCAGTTAACAAACGGTATAATTGCACCAAAATTTGATAATCAAAGAGAGATTTATAACAGCATCTTCTCATTGATTACAACTGCAAAAGCAAATTTAGCCAGTAACGCCGGATTAAAGAAACCTGGAAATGATGATCTTATTTATAAAGGGAATATCAGTAAATGGATTAAGTTTGCCAATACTTTTAAATTAAAATTATACAACCAGACCAGGCTTGTTGCTGATTTTGATCAGGCAGGATTTGACGCCCTTGTTGCAGAAAATAATTTTTTTACTTCCAATATCGATGATTTTCAATTTCCACGTTTTAATGTAATATCACCGACAAATGAAAGGAACCAATTATTCATAGAAGCATATGAAGGGACTCAGTTTGGATCATATCAAAGCCCATGGATGTATGAAATCCTAAAAGGCATGAACCCTAATATCCATACTAGTAACCCTGACCCAAGGATACCTTATTATTATTATAATCAATTAACGCCGGGGCAGCTTCCTCCTGATCAGGGAGATGCAACTACAGGAAACCCAAAAGCTGATTATTGGGACAGGTCAACAGGGTTCTTTACTATCCGATTTGGTAGTACAGGGCCATACCGTGACGCCAGTGCGGAAAACTCCTATACTTATCCCGGGATTTTCCCTGCAGGAGGTAGGTATGATGACGGATTGGGAGGTTCTGTAGCGACTTTAGGCCCAAATTCAGGGACCGGTGCAGCACCACATAGAGTATTAACGTATGATGAGTTTTTATATATACAAGCAGAATTAATGCATGTTGGGAAATTACCCGGAGATACTTCTGCTAAACTTAGGGAAGCTATGACAGCAAGTTTTGCAAAAGTGGATCAGGTAGTTACAATTGCTAAGGGTTCAACACAATCAGCAATTCCGGTGTTAACAGGTTCCCCGGCAGTTACTACTTTTATTGACAATGTAATTGCTGAATTTACAGCAGCTTCTCCTGATAAACAATTAGAAATTATCATGACGCAAAAATGGGTAGCTACTTTCGGGGATCCGATGGACCAGTATACTGATTATAGAAGGACTGGTTATCCTATTCTAGCTAATCCTCTTAGTACAACTCCAGAGTATCAGCTAAACAATGGTGATGCGTTCCCTTTAATTGATTCTCAGACTGTTTTGAATAACCCTTTCCAATTGTCTTTATTCTGGCCACAAAATGAATTAAATACGAATGCGAATGCTCCTGCGCAGAAAAACCCGGGTACCTATAAAATATTTTGGGATAATTAATCACTAAAAACTAATAAAATGAAAAAAATAAAATTAATATTTACATCCATCCTGTTGGTTTTTATAGCAGCATCATGCGAAGACGACGGTGGGACTTCGAAAATAGACCTTGTTGAAGGTGCTGTACCAAACATAAGAAAAATTGCTACAACAGATCAGGGTATAAACATATTAGCATTACAAAACGGGGGTAACATCAATTTAGGATTAACTTTTGACGTTGGATTAGGAGATATTTCATCAATAGATGTTATAGGTTTTTATACAAAAAACGGTGTTGTAGAAAGAGGTGTTTTTAGAACAAATATCACAGGTTTTCCAGCAACAGTAAATATTACTCAAACTGATTTATATGACGTTTTTACATCGTTAAATTCAGCTAGCGATATTGGCCTTACAGATAACCTATTAATTACTGCTGAACTTAAATCAAGCGATGGGACTGTTATTAAGCTATATACAGATAATGGGGTTCGTCGTTTTGGAGCTGATATTGCTAATTCAACGTTATTTCCAGTTTTCCAAACCTACGGAGTTTCTTGTCCATTAGCTGATGCTTCACTTTTTAATGGGGATTACAGGGTTACAGCTGATGCATGGGCAGATTATGCTGTCGGAGATATTGTTCCTGTAGTTTATAATGCTGCTAATGGTGTGTTTAAATTCAGGATCTTAAATACTAATAATCCTTATATAGTAAATACATCATCATATTATGAAGTCACTATCAATCCTGCAAATTCAAATGTAACTGTTGTATCTAATGAGCCTTTAGACTACGGAACCGGTACTACTAATGTAACCGGTACCGGAACTATAGGGTCATGTACAGGAGATATTAACTTAAGTTTAAATTTTAGTGGTTCTTCACAAAATCAAACCTTTACTTTAGTTAAAAACTAAAGGATAATTAATATAAACAGCCACCAGTTAAAAAACTGGTGGTTTTTTATGCTTTGGCATAATGCAAAAAGACAACTAAGCATTTGGAGATACGGCCTATTATTAAGCTATTATTACAAAAGAATAGACAATAAGTACTCTTCAGAAAAAAGTTTTCTGGCATTGATGAAGGTCAGAAAGAGGAACAACATCAACTTTTCATACTTACCTCTTGAAATCAATAACCAACCGTCTTGCTCCAAATAATCATCAGGGGACAGTAGCAACGATATCACCTATCGAATTATAAGATTGGAAGATTAATAACACAGCGACATTAAAATTACCAAGAAACTCTTTATTTCTAATCTTTGACATTTGATGCGTGCTTTTGAGCTAATCTTAATTATGTTTTAGATTTGCACCTCTGCTAATTATCGTATTGAAAAACTGTAGGCATTAATATATCTGTTTTGAAAATTATAGGTTAATAAACCCTATATTACCCATGTTTGGAACTATTACATCCTTAAATGTTTCTGATGCATGTAACGCTCTTATATGAAGCAGTAAGACAAAGGGGGATCATAAGGATCATGCTTTTGATAGATCATCCTCATCCTTGTTTTTTATATTATTATAATAAAGTAAAATCAAACATAATAGAAAAATCATTTTCCGTTTCAAAATCAGGTGTATAATCAACCCCGCGAGACCTGTTAAAATATAAGATACTGTATTCAGAAGCTAGAAGTGCTACCGTGTTCGAACCAGAATACACGTCATAAATTAAACCGGCTTAATTTCATATATTTTAGAAAGTCCCTAAATACATTAAAGCCTAAATATTTAAAAGGGCTCAAATAGTATAGTTAAGTAAAATAACATTAGATAGAAATAATCATACAATATTAGGGGAA
>DASVUQ010000385.1:0-9349 GCA_036386975.1 Flavobacterium sp.
ATGCTCCTCCGGGAATTAACTCAAGAGAATTTACGTCTATTATCAGAGTAAAAAATGAAGATATTGTGGTACTTGGAGGACTAGAAGAAAAAGTAAGAAATGACAGCGGCACAGGAGTCCCGCTTTTATCAAGGATACCGGTAATTAAATGGTTGTTCAGCTCAAGGAAAAGAGAAGATACCAAGAAAAAATTATCTGTTTTGATCAAACCAACAGTTATTTACTAATGAGGGCAATTTCTCTAAAAAATATACTATCAGGCAATCGCTATAGCGCTATCGAAATGTTTTCTTTAGCTAATGAGGAAGGTGTCGCATTGATTTTTGTGGAGAAAAAAAATAATGAGCTTCAACTTGTTTACAAAGAGAAGAGAAGTACACCGGAACAACTTATTGAAAAACCTGGTAAAGGTTGCCCTGTTGCCCTAATTGTTAATAATAATTTTGTTATTCAGAAAGAAATTGATATAACAGAATCCAATGAAATGAAAATGCTCAATAAAGCATTTCCTAATTTAAAAGGGGACGATTTCTATTATGAAATTTCAAAAATCAAATCAAAGACTATAGTAGCTATTTGCAGAAAAAATTATATTAACGAACTGATAGAGAGATATAAAGAATTAGATATTACTTTTTCACATATCAGTCTAGGGATATGCAGCTTATCTCAGATTGATGATTATATTGTAAAGGATAATATAAAAACGAACCATCAAATTGTTTCTTTTAATGATGAAGGGCCTGCTGTCCGTAATAATGAAAACCGGCTGGTGGAAATGTACGAGTTAAATGATTTACAGGTTCCCAACACGTACCTGATGGCTTTTTCAGGTGTCATTAATTTAGTAATAAAAACGAGTAAAAATACGGGAAATATTACTCTGCTTAATGCTGAGCTTAGCAATACCTTTAACCAAAAAAGTTTTTTTACCAGCATCTTAAAGGCAATGGTCTTTTTTTTATTGGTACTATTATTAATTAATTTTTTTGCTTTTAACTACTATTTCAAAAAAGCAAATGAACAGGCTACTGATATTGAAGCCAGCAAGAATATAATGGGTAAAATAACTACCATTAAGAAGCGGTTACAAATAAAAGAAGATAAAATCAAAAATACCGCAAACGGATTGGCTTCCAGGAGTTCTTTGATTATAAATGAAGTAGTAAAGGATTTACCTTCATCGATACTATTTAATGAACTAATATACCATCCGCTAGAAAAAAAGATAAAGCCGGATGAGCCCATCACTATCCAGAATAATACTATAATTATCTCCGGAGTAGCTTTTAATAACAGGGATTTTACGCAATGGATTGAAAATATAGAAAGTAGCAAGTGGATAAAGTCAGCGACAATAACCGATTATGGAAAGAAAGAGAATAAAGAAACAGTTTTTACAGTCAAATTAACTATTACTGATGAAGCTAAATAAGAAAAACAAACTGCTTCTTTTGGGATGTGCAATAGCACTTTACGGGTCGTATACTTTTGCTATATCTAAAACATTAGGGTATTATAAACAATATAAATCACAATCAGAATTAGTAGGCACTACCTCATATAATCCTCAATTTTTGGCCGGTCTGGTTGTTAAAGAGAAACAAATTGATGAATGGTTAAAAACCAATAACCCTTCTGCATCTTCGTATCAAAATGAGCTATTAAAACAGCTTAACATCTATTGTGAAAAGTTCAATTTAAAAATTGTAGATTTTAAAGAGCCACATCAATTCCAGGATAAATCATCCATCACACTAAATTATAGTTTTTCATTGGAAGGAAGTTTTAATAGTGTCTTAAAAACAATACATAAAATAGAAAACAATCCTGCACTGGGTACCATAAAACATATAGCTGTGGTTAAGAAATTAAATTATAAAACCAATACAAATTATATAGTGACAGATATTATAATTACACGAAGTGAAGACATAAAACAGTAGTTCTATTATCCAATTACAGAACTTAGTTTAAACATCGGAAGGTACATCGCAACGAGTAATACCCCAATAATTGCCCCTACTATTAAAATAATAAATGGTTCTAAAAAAGTAGATACTAATTTTGATTGTTGAATGACTTCCTGATTGTATTGTTCGTTTAACTGATTAAAAACAAACTCGGTCTGGTTGGTTTCTTCAGCAACTTTTACAAGAGATACGATCCTGTTATCAAACATCTTATTGCCTTTAAGGCTCTGGCTAAGGCTATTTCCTTTTAAAATACTCTCTTCTACTCGTTGTAATGATTGTTCCAGCGGGACAAAGCCAATCATTTTCTTTACCATTTGAATACTGTTCAAAATAGGGACTTTTGAGCTTACTAAAAGAGATACTGCTTGTGTAAACTGTGCCAAATATACTTTAGTGATAAAAGTACCTATTATCGGCATTCTGAGTAATGCATTTTGAACTATAGATTTGTAATGATAATTGGTTTTAAATATTTTTAAAGTCAAAATCATGGCAATTATAAAAAGAATAAACAACCAGCCGTACGTCTTGATCCCATCAGAAACAGCTATAATCACCTTTGTCAGAAAGGGCAATTCAATCTTATTTTGCCTGAATATATCCTGAAACATAGGGACCACATAACTCAGCATAAAAATAACAACTAACACCGCTGTCGATAATACTATAGAAGGGTAGGTAAGGGCACTAACGACAATTCTTTTCTGCTCATTTTTTCTTTCAAAAAACACAGCAAGGCTCTTACATACTTTAAATAAAGTCCCGGTTTCTTCTCCGATTTTTAGCGAATAAAATTCATAATCAGAAAAATGACCGGAGGAGGCAACAGCTTCTGAAAAAGGCATTCCATTTACTACTTTGTTTAAGATCACATCAAATAATAGTTGGTCCTTCTCTTTTTTCTGACTTTCTTTTATTAATGTTAATGCTTCTCTTATAGCAATACCTGCCTGCAGTAAAACGCCTAATTCATTATAAAATTGAAATTTTTTCCTGGTCGAAAATGAACTGCCAAATAAAGTAATTTCTTTTTTGAGTAGTCTTTCAATTTCTTTTCCGATATCTTTTTTGGAAGATTCAGCCGCTACATTCTCCAGTTTAAATGCCATCGTTATTCATAAAAAAGGTTGCATCATTTTCTTTAAAAACAAATATAGCGTATTCCGGGATTTCTTTATTGCTTGATAGGCTAATAGCATCAATTGGCCCTTCTTTTGTTTCTTTTCCTTCTAAATATAATTTATCAATTTCTATTTTAGACCGCAGGGTATCATCTTGCCGTATACTATAATCATCCGAAAATCGGTAGACAATAGTGTCAATTTCAGATTCCATTCGTATCGTATTGTCTCCTGGATCAAATGTAATGTTTTGATATTGATTAAAATCCTGCCATAATTTTTGTTCAAATAAAAGCAAAACCGTTTTTTTACTGTAATTCTTTTCAATAAATACAATTTCCTTTTTGACCAGGTTAAGTACCGAAAAAGCAATGCCTACAATGATAACCGTAATAATCATTACCACTAACAACTCAGAAAGCGTAAACGATGGTACTTTATTCTTTTGCATAGTTTCTTTTCCGGACAACCTGTTTTTTTGAACCTTCTTTCTCCGCACTTAGCGTAATCCAGTCGTTATTAGGTTGATCTTCTGTATTTTGTATAGTAATATCCCATGCGTCAAAAGTTTCATAATATGGAATACTAATGGTATGATTTATTAATTCGTATTCCAGTTCATTAAGCCTGCGCTCTACCTGATGTGTATTATTAGAAAAATTATTCAATAAAAGGTTATTCATAATAAGACTGGCTACTATAAAAATAACGACTATCAAAACAGTAGCGATTACTGCTTCAATCAAAGTGGCCGATTTTACCTTTTTTAATACAACCATTTCGCTATCCCTTTTTTACTGTTACCAAATACAATCCCACAAAAGCTGGGCGGAATAGTAGTACTGTTAATTTTTGCATTATAAAGGTGGTTCATAAACATAGAACCCCCTTCATTAACCACAAATTGATTAGTATATACGGAGCCGGAAACTTTGCCCGATAACTGAAGGTTGCCTTCGCAGTATACTTCTCCTGTAATAGTAGTATTTTTATTAACAAGGACCTGGATTTTAAAATTATTTTCTTTAACAGACTCAAAATACAATACAGACCCCTTTATTTTTGAGCCTTCATCAATTACGATCTGATTGTCAGGTTCATCAGTAATGATAGGCAATGGCTTGTTTTTATCCTGTATGAGTACCAATGCAGAAGGGTAATCAAGTTTGCAATTTTTACCCACTGTAATAGTTTTACGGGCTATTACCTGAAAATTACCTCTAACATTATCTTCAATTTCTACAACCGGCGCTATAACCAAAAGATCACGTAGTAGCGAAGTGCTTTTTATTTTTATTGCCTTCTCCGATCGTATAATCAGATTGCCTTTTAAAATATAGGCATCCAGTACAATGGGTTCCTTACTATAATACATTTTTGTCGGCTTTATAAACGAATGGGTATGCCTTCTCAATTGCTTTTCTCCTAAATAACTTTTCTCGTCTGATGGTAGTTGGGCCACCAGTAAATCCTCTAAATTTTTCCGGAAACCATCCTGTATTTTAGGTAAGGAATCGGTACTGGTCTTACTACTGCCCTGGATCAGTTCCTGCCCATAAAAACTATTCCCTGCAATATTGCCGGGCCTAACCCCCTGATTGGGTAAAAAAACATTTCCTTTGATTATTGTATTTCCAACAACAACTAATGGTTTGTAATTTTCTTTTAAATAAAGCGCCGGTCTTTCCTGTGGTTTTATTTGGGTCCCTATAAAAGCACTTTTATAAAAAACCTTTTTTCTATGGGTTGTTTTTACTATGGCCCGATCAAATATACCCCATCGGGCATAGTGCACTTCTACCTTTTGGTCCTCATTGTCCAGGGCATGAACAATTATAGTATCATTGCTCTGAGGTGTATTTTCTAATGTATAATGCATTCCCACATTCAATAATTTAATATTTTCCATAGTTGCTTTTGATTGTAAAGTGAAGAAGTTATGAGAATAAGCCAATAGTATTAAACCGGAAAGTAAAAGGGCAATTAAAACACCAATAAAAACAGTAAACTGCAACGCTCCGGAAAATATTTTATATTGCAATAGGTTTTTCATTGTATGAAGATAACCCTTATCTCCCTTTTGTAGGTGACATAAATAGTTTCCCGGTCTCCGTCTTTTAACGTAATATCCTGTTCTTTTTCTCCTTTTTTCATCAGATACGTTTTGCCATTAATAAGTACCATATACACTTTGATTTTATCTTTATTATCAGACACTATTCCTTTGTACTGAATGGCAGGCCAAACCAGCTCTTCTTTAATTTTTGGTAATCGGGCTGCTTTTTTAACAACAGGTCCCGATGGTTTATTCTGGGGCGTGATTATTTTTCCTAGAAACGGGTCCCTCTCATTCACTGCGATTGAAAAAGTATCTCTTTTCTTCAATACCATTGGCTTCAATGTAAAGTTATGGGCCTGGTTAACTTCAGGGGCAGTAGCAGTAAAAGAGAAAAATTGGTATACGACCAATCCCCATATCAAAAGGACAACAGGCAGTAAGATATAAATACTCTTTTTGTTTTTCATTTACCAGTGCTTTAATTTACAGTAAAATTAAAAACGGGGCTGGCAGTGCCCACATTTCCTGCAGCATCAAAAGATTGTACTTTCCAGTAATAGGTACCTGAAGGTAATGTTGCAGCATACGGGCTGGTGGTTTGGGTTTCTGAATGCAATATAGTAAGCTGGCTGTTGGTGTAAATATAAATAATGTCCCTTTCAACACTTCCTGCAACAGGTGTCCTTGACCATTGAAACGATACATTGCCCGAAGTAACAGTACCTGCATTGGCAGGATTAATTAATGCCGGAGTGTTCGGAACAGTAGTATCTGTTACAATTGACCTTGAAGAAAATAAAGTTTGTTGTGTCCCGTTACTGGCCCGTACCCGCCATTGTAATGTCCCTTGCGGAAAAATATAATTATAACCCGTAGCCGTAACAGTTTGATCCAGAACTATGGTGTTCGCATTGTCATACACTTGTAACTGATAGTTCACGGCCCCGATAACAGCTTGCCAGGTCAGGTTTTGTGAGGCAACATTCGTAATTAAATTATTAGCTGGGGAAGTAAGGGTAACGGTATTGCTTTGAAAGTCGTCATTACTTACAACAGCAATAAAACGGTTACTATAATTGGTATTGGAAGACCCGTTTAATGCCCTTACTTTCCACTCATAGCTGCCAACAGGCAATTGTTGCGTAAAAGAACTACCGGCCACAATGGTATCTGCTACTATCCGTAGCGCGTTGGTAAAATCAGGGCTGGCTATCTGTAACTGGTAAGCGGAAGCACCTTCAAGTTTTTCCCATGTAAAAGTAACACCGGTAGAAGAAAAAGCCGCATTATTTACCGGGGCAACTAAAGGTACTGTTTGGCCCGAGATATCTTTTTCCTGGATAATCTCTGAACAGGAAGTGCATAAGGCAACGAGAAACAGAAGAACAATAGTATATTTTTTCATGTAATATTACATTTTATAGAGATTAGTAGAGGCCTTTTTTTCTGTAATAGTAGTATAGGAATCCCCTTTACAAGATTCGTTATTTTTATTAATGTCAGCTAAAAACCATTGGCCTTTTCTGTCTGTGGCCCAACAACATTTGCCTAATTCATACCCTATAACTATACCGGATTGCAGATCGATAACCTCTGTTTTTTTATTTAATTTGTAAAGGACCAGCGTATACTTTTTATCCTGGTTATTGGCAATATAATAGGTGTCGGCCTGAGCAATTTTAGCCATCTGGTCACCAGAAAGCGTTGTGGCTATACTAGTAATTACTTTTGCTTTTTTAACCGTTTTTAAATACGCTAAAGTTGTGGCGTTATAATCGGCATTAATTTCATCTATAAAACCCACTACATCCAGTATGCTTATAGTAACAAGCTCCGGTTTTTTAGGAAGGCTGTCCACATAATGAATAGTGGCCTGGTTCTGGTTGTTTTCCCCTTTTTTATAGTACAATCCATAAAGTCTTTTTGTAAAGGGTACAATCTTAATATCGACCCTGATTTTATTTTCCAGTCTAGGAAGTACCCGGGTTTCAAAAATATTTTTTGGATAAAAAGATTCGGTAAGCCCTATACTTCCGATTTCCGTCGTGGAGCCGGAAACATGGTAATTTTTATCATCGATTTTTACAGACTGGCAGGAAATAAAAAAAGCAAGTAATACTACAGAAAAGCTACGCATGTTTTAGTTTTTGTAAAAATAGTAATTCTTATTAATTTTTGTGTAAAAAATACGATGTTTTTTTAGGATTATAAAATATTTTTGTGATAGAATACGGAGGTAATAATGACGTGCCCCTTGCGGGTCAGGCTTTCGGCTATAGTCCTCGCAAAAGCTCCGGGCTGCCGCCTCTATCCTTCACGCAACTTACGGGAAATAGGGCATATTCTTCTTCCCATATTAATTTATATAATATTTAGGTTATATTATTTTTAATTATAATGCTTAAAGACAATAAAGAAAGCATTGAAAAATGTAAATACCAACCTGGTATTTAATAGGTCATAAATCATAAAGGAGGGGAAAAAAGATAAAAATATAGTTAGCAAATTAATTGATGCTTTTATACTCAAATCTAATTTGCAACAGCAACTCCCTTAATAAAAAAACCAGGCAAATTTGCTTGGTTTTTTATACTTTGTTTTTTTTGTAATCACAAGCGGGACGCTTGCGCTAGCGGGTACACTAAATCAACAGCAAACGCAGGAAAACCTATGACTTGGGTTAAAAGTTATACTTTTAATCGTTTTCATATAGCTTCCTTAACCTTTCATTCTCCGTTTCCAATATCTTTATATACTTTTCCACATACTCATCTTTTGAATTAAAGTACATGTTTTCCGCTTTGGCACCTAACCCTTGTGACAGGTCAATATGACTAATATTAAATATATGGTTTGGGTCAAAGTTTAATATCTGGGAAAGCCGGACATTTAAAACATCAGCTATTTTTTGAATCCTTGAAATGGTAAGATCTGTTTCCTCCCTTTCTATCTTAGAATAATTACTTACACTCATATCCAGGTTTGAAGCCATTTCCTCTCTGGTCATATTTTTTAATTCCCTAAACTTTTTAATGTTGTTCGCTATCCATAACGTAAAAGTAGCAAAATAATCTTTAAAGTGGTATTTTACCACTACAATTTTATTGCCTTAATAGCTTATACTTTAAATTTGTTTAAAACTTTAAACTTTACCTTAATGGAAAAAAACCGTTTTCATTTTGCTAATTGCTGTACCCTTTTCTTGTTCTGATGATAAATGACAACGCTTCCGGAAACCATTCGTATTTCAATCCTCCGGAGTGGATACAGGGTACTTTTAGGCAAGTTGCTGCTACCGGTTGGGGAGTAGGCTCCAGGTTTACAGATAATGACTTTTGTATTATTATGGTTAATGCCATCCAATGTTATAAAGAACAACTTCAGTCTTTTACCAACGTTGGTGGAATTACCAGGGTTAAAGAGACAATAACAGGCACAAGATACGCTGTAGCAATAACATTACAATCGTCGACTGTTCACTATAAATTCCGAAAGATTTCCGCTATTACAATAGAGTGGGTAAGCGGCACAGGAGATTTTAAACTTCACAAACAGTAATTTTTATGGAAATGGCACCTTAAAAGTCTACTTACAAATGTACAACAAAGACAAAAAGCAACGGAAGAATATAAATAGCCAGATTAAAATATAATTAACGTGAGTTCGATATAAGAACAGAAAAAAGCGAGCTATTTTCTTTGAAAAAAGAGATAGATTTAATACATTTAAATATCTGAAAATCAAATGTATATATAAAATCTATCTCTATGTTATCTCAAGATAAAATTACTGAAATTTACTTTATTATCGACGAATTCTGCAAGAATTTTGACAAAGTAATCTCTGGACATAGTTTAAAAGCTAATACAACTAAAAGGCAAAGAAACAGGGCCTTTACCCTTTCTCAAAGTGAAGTGATGACCATTTTAGTGCTTTTTCACTACGGAAGTTTTAAAAATTTAAAGCATTTTTATCTCCACTATGTTCAAAAGCATATGAAAAACGAGTTTCCACAAACAGTCTCTTATAACCGCTTTGTAGAATTACAGAAGAAAGGCATTATCCCATTAGGGGTTTTTCTAAAAACACTGGCATTAGGAAAATGTACCGGTATTTCTTTTATTGATTCCACACCTTTGAGGGTTTGCCATATTAAAAGGGAAAAACAGCATAAAACCTTTAAAGGCATAGCA
>DASVUQ010000386.1:0-2835 GCA_036386975.1 Flavobacterium sp.
GAAAAAGAAATAACATTTATGAAAAAGAAATAACATTTATGAAAAAGAAATAACATTTATGAAAAAGAAATAACATTTATGAAAAAGAAATACAACATTAAAAAGGTTTTGCAGGCCTGTCCGTTATTATTGATAATGATAATAGCGGCCACTACATCGGCACAGGTAGGTATAGGCACAACCTCACCACAGGCATCTTCTTTGTTAGATCTTAGCAGTACCGATAAAGCGTTATTATTAACACGTGTTGCCAGCAACGCTTCAATCGCTGCACCTGTGAATGGAATGATCATTTATGATATATCCTCTAACTGTTTCAAGGCCTATCAAAACGGGGCTTGGACAGGATGTTTGTTATTCTCCGGGGTGGTTTCTGCTTATACTTGTAATACAGGCTCTGCTGGAGCAATGACAGAAGGAACGCCGGTATCTGGAGTGACCCAAACTATTACTGCTACGGTAACTGCTGTGGGTCCGTATAGTATTTCAGCAACGGCTAATGGTGTTACTTTTGCAGGTTCAGGCACTTTTACAGGAACAGGTGCGCAAAATATAGTGCTTACTGCTACAGGAACGCCAATTACATCCGTTGGCAGCCCATTTACCTATACTTTAAATACAACACCAAATTGCAGCTTTACCAGAGCTGTGGGCGATGTAGTTTCTCCCACTGGCCAAATATGGATGGACCGTAACCTGGGTGCTACCCAGGTGGCTACAAGTAGTGCAGATGCGCTTTCTTACGGGCACCTTTATCAATGGGGACGCGGTGCAGACGGGCATCAGATTAGAACATCCGGTACTACAACCACTTTAAGCACCACTGATTCACCCGGAAATGCAAATTATATTATTAATACATCTGGAAATTTTGACTGGCGTTCTCCACAAAATAACAATCTATGGCAAGGTGTTAACGGAATTAACAACCCATGCCCAGCCGGATATAGATTGCCTACTGAAACGGAATTAAACACAGAAAGAGCTATTTTCAGCACACAAAATGATGCTGGCGCTTTCGCTTCTGTCTTAAAATTGCCAAGGGCCGGCTCCAGAGTTAATGGTGTAATCGGCAATACGAGCCTTGGCTACTATTGGACCAGTACCGTTAGCGGTACTACTTCGCGCTGTCTTATCTTCGATAGCTCCCAAACCGCAATGAGCTCGAACAGCCGTGTAAACGGGTTCTCAGTTCGTTGCCTTAAGAATTGATACTTTGATTAGCGAGCGATTTATTTATTCAACACTTTATTCTGCCATTCCGCTAGGGTGGCGGAATTTTTTAGCCAATTCTTATTTAACATTAAAACGCATGAAGCATCCGCTAATACTATTGCTTTTGTTTACTTTCGTTTTTAAAGGATATTCTCAAGCTATTACAGGCAATTTATCGCAATTGGTCAACCAGGAGCTAAAACTTGAGGGTTTTAATGGTTTAAAAATGTATCTTATTGCAAAGACTACCCTGGACAATAAGGGGAATTTCTCCCTTAAATACACTAAATCTGATATAGGTGTGGGATATTTAACAGCAATGGATAACAAACCGTTATTAGTAATTTTAAGTGGCGAAGACATTGCATTAGAGGGAGAAGCCCTGAGCTTTATAGAAACTATTAAAATAACTAAAGGAGCTGAAAACAAAGCCTTTGAAACCTACGCAAATAACCATCTAAAACGGGAACAGGCCTTGAGTGCCTGGATATATTTAGAAAAAATTTATAATTCAGATCCTTTATTTAAGGTGCAGGATGCACCCGCACAAGCTATTCAAAAGGAAAAACAACGCATTAAACAAGAAGATGCTGTTTTCTTAAACAATTTACCTAAAAATAGTTATGTGAGGTGGTTTTTACCAACCCGTAAATTAGTCAGTTCGGTCTCCACCGTGGCCCAGTACCGCACCGAAGAAATACCTGCAACATTTGCGGCATTTCGTAACTTGGATTATGCAGATCATCGTTTGTATAAAAGTGGTTTGTTCAAAGATGCTATTGACAGTCACTTTTGGTTATTAGAAAATAGTAGTAAATCTTTAGATTCCGTTTTTATAGAAATGAAAATTTCTATAGATGCTATGGTAAAGCACCTGGTAAAAGATAATAAAAAACTAAATGAAGCAACCAATTATTTATTTCATTTATTGGAACGACAAAGTTTGTTTAAAGCATCAGAATATTTAGCTTTAAAAGTACTAAACGAAAAAAGTTGTACTTTGGATACGGATTTAGCGAAGCAATTGGAAACCTATCGTGCCATGAAAAAGGGCAATATTGCACCGGAAATAGTATTTGACAAAGCATTTTTTGCGAAATCCAATCAAGCTGTTAGCACTTTATCTGGTTTTAGAAGCAAATACACTTTAGTGGTATTTGGTGGCAGCTGGTGCCCTAAATGCAAGGAAGAATTTTTACAGATAAGTAACTATTATGACAAATGGAAATCCAAAGGAATAGAAGTTGTCTTTATAGGTTTAGAAGACGATCAAAAAAGCTTCATAGATTTTACAGCAAATTTTCCTTTTCCGTCGTACTGTGACCTCAAAAAATGGGACGGAAAAATTGTTACAGACTATTATGTTTTTGCTACTCCCACAATGTTCTTGTTAAATGATAAAAGAGAAATTGCATTGCGTCCAATATCCGTGGCACAGGTAAACGCATGGGTAAATACTTTTTTGATTGAATGAGTTGTATGTTGACAACAGTTATTGGTAATAGGTCGAGATTGTTTGTTACTAATGTTATTGTTGTTTTGTAAAATTCATTGATGAAGCAATCTGAATAAAATGGGTAAAAGCATACTATAAATGTAATGCAAAATATGAGGAAAACC
>DASVUQ010000387.1:0-17356 GCA_036386975.1 Flavobacterium sp.
GCTTGCTCTCCAAATGCATAGTCCATGACTATAATTACAGGGGCTTCATTAAGCTTTGCTGTTGGAAAAGAGGATTTTTTCCAATCAATTTTGGCAGTATCAAAAATTTGGACGTCGATATTAGTGCCGGAAGTGTCCGGAAGCGAAATCATACCATGTAATTTTGCAAATTCCTCTACTTTATTACGTACTTCGTGTGCACCCGATCTGCTTAATTCTTCGTAGATATAGAAATCTGATTTGTCTTTGAATTTACTTTTTAACACATGTGTTGCAAAAATGGAATTCATTACACTGTGCATATTGGCACTGATGATATGGATCGGCCTCTCTAACAAATCATTTGCTTTTAGCACTTCTTTTATGTTGGTAGCCCAAATTTCGCCATGGATATGATGGCCCAGTCTTTCTCTCAAAATAGGGCTAAAAGTAATTGTCCTTTTGTTATTTTCTACCGATTCTTCCATGGCCAGTTTTCCTAACCAATAAATGATATGTAGAAAACGGTCAGGCCTTTCTGCGTTGGCGAAAACATCATAAATGCCTAAAACCTCTGCAAAAGTCCTTCCTAAAATATTGGCGGCATGTGATATGGCTTTTTCTTTTTCAATCTGGGTGAGCTTCTTATTTTGTAAAACGGCTTGTTCGAGTTTCTGCCAGTCGCGTGTTACTTCGCCGCTTTCATCAATTAAAACCCGGTTTTTTATTTTGTGTGATTCTATGAAAATAAAAGTCAGGTGGGTCAGGATGTCATAAATGTCTGATCGCCCGCGGGTGATTTCAATATTCATCTGCTCTTCGTCGATCCGGTAACAGTTGCGTTTTCTTTTTGGTGGAACAATGGCTTTGAAGTGTGACATGGAATAGCCTTCGTCTGATGTTAAGTTAATAAAACGGCACTCTTCAATCCCTACCGGGAGCCTTTCAATAACATATAAAAGTCCTGAAAGTTCTACTTTTTCCCCGGCAATGGTGCCATAGATTTCAGGCCTAAGGGATAACAGGGCTTCCCGAAGTGTTTCTCCTGAAACTCCCATAGGCTTATAAAAACCACGGTTAAATAAATGTCTGATGGTAATGTACAATCGTTCGATAGCTGCCGACGATTCTTGCGCCCTGGAGCGCGAAATGTTTTTAATTTCTCTCATTAAAAATTTTATTTTTAACCGGCAAATGTAAGGTTTATTTTTTAATCAACTGGTCTGCAATTTTCCTGTCATTGCTTAACCTGGGGATTTTATTTTGTCCTCCTAATTTACCTATAGATTTCATATACTCCTGGAAGCCGTTTTTACGCACTTTTGTTATTACAAGTGTCCTGAGTACATGACCGACAATTAAATCATCATAATATACATTTTGCCTGCGCATGGCATGATCTATTTGGAGTGCAAAATGGTCCAGGTTTTCCGGTTCATTCTCAAATTCGATATACCATTCATGATAGGGTAAACCTGTTTCAGGGGCAATCTGAGGCGCTACCGTAAATTCATTAATGCGTACTGTGGTGTTCTGTGTGGCTTCCTGCAGGGCGGTTTCTACTTCTTTTCCTATAACGTGTTCCCCAAAAGCGGATATGTAATGTTTGATACGTCCTGAAACAATTACCCGGTATGGCATTAGCGTTGTAAATTGTACGGTATCTCCAATATTATATGCCCACAGCCCGGCATTGGTAGAAATGATTAAAACATAATTGATATGCAATTGTACTTCGCCAATCGTGTATCGTTTGGGATTGTCTGAAAAAAATTCGTCTGCTTTTATAAATTCGTAGAACATTCCGGCATTTAACAGGAGTAACATTCCTTTTTCATTTTGTTTGTCCTGGTAAGCAAAAAAACCTTCTGAAGCGGGAAATAACTCAATAGAGTCTACTTTACGGCCAATGAGATTTTCAAACTTAGCGCGATAAGGTTCGTAGTTTACGCCTCCGTAGATAAAAAGATTAAAATTTTTGAACAGGTCGCCTACCGGTTTTTGTGCTTTTTGATGCAGTTTTTCAAAATACATCTGCACCCATGAAGGGATTCCGGAAATAACGGTCATGTCTTCGTTAAAGGTTTCTTCTACAATGGCATCTACTTTGGTTTCCCAGTCTTCAATACAGTTGGTTTCCCAGCTGGGCATCCGGTTTTTCTGAAGGTATTTGGGAATAAAATGGGCTACAATTCCTGAGAGACGACCAAATTTAATTCCATTTTTTTCTTCCAGTACCGGGCTGCCTTGTAGAAAAATCATTTTTCCGGTAACGAATTGGGCATTGCCTGTTTCGTGGATGTAATGTAAAATAGCATTGCGTGCCGCCTGAATGTGAAAAGGCATTGATTCTTTTGTGAGTGGGATATATTTAGCCCCGGAGGTGGTTCCTGATGTTTTGGCAAAGTATAATGGTTTGCCTTTCCAGAGGATGTTTTCTTCTCCTTTTACTATTTTTTCTACGTAGGGTTTTAACTGTTCGTAATCGCGAACGGGCACTTGTTTCGCAAAATCCTGAACTGTTTTGATGGAATTGAAATTATGGTCGCGGCCAAATTGTGTCCCGGCAGCCTGGCGGATTAAATCCTGAAACACTTTTTCCTGTGTCTGCACAGGGTTTCTGGCCCATTTTTGGGTTTTTTTATAAATGACGGAGGCAAATTGTTTTGCTAGTACAGCTTTTATATTCATGTGGTCTATTTTTAGCCCTGATGGGAGCGGTATCCTTTATGGAGAAAAATTTTAGATTTTTATGTGGAAAAGAGCGACGGCAGAAGCTCCTTTTTTACATTTTAAAAATCTTAATTTTTCTCTGTAAAGATAAAGCGGAGAGCAGGATTGGCTTTTTAAAATTCATTATTCAAAGGATATAAATTGGGTTGGGTCTATGGGGTTATTGTCTTTCCAGAGTTCAAAATGCAGGTGGATTCCTGTGGATTGCTCTCCGGAGGTTCCTGCGATGGCAATGACTTCGCTGGTCCTTACTACGTCGCCCTGTGATTTTGTTATAAATTCGCAATGTTTGTATATGGAAATGAAGCCTTCGTTATGGCGCAAGATCGCTACATTACCATTTGTAGGTGTCCAGTCGGCAAAAATAATGGTTCCGTTAGCAATCGCTTTTATAGGTGTATTGGCTGGTAATGCAATATCTACAGCATAATGCTTGTTTTTGGCATTGTATTTTTCTGTTATACTGCCTTTTACCGGTGCAAAAAATACGATATCTACTTTTCGGCTGGCTTGCTCAAACAGGTTGTATTTGTCTTCCTGGCGTACCTGCTCCCGAAGTGCTAACTCTTCTGTTGTTGGTGCTAAGCTTGCCTGTGATGGATTACTGTTTTGGGCTGCTACAATAGAATCTTTACTTAATTTGGCGTGATCGAGGTCTCCCGTCAATACTCGTTTTATTGCGGTGAGATAGGCATCATTTTTTTTTAATGCATTTGCTAATGAGTCTGATTTTAAGGCGAGTTCTGTGGCTTCTTTTTTAAGTTGTGTAGAAGCATAGCCAGGGATATATTCCCGTAAAGGGGTAAATGCTATAATAAAAGTGGTGATTGTGATAATGAACAGCGCGCTTAATGTGCTCACGACGAAAACATTCATAAGGGTTAGTCTTAGAGAAAAAGTTTCTTCAAAAGTTTCTTCGTTAAGAATAACCAATCTATTTTTGGTAAATAACTTTTTCTTTATGATCTGGCGTTTCAGGCGTTTTCTAGACATGAGTATGAATTATTAAAACAAATATAACAATTTCTAGGGCTTAAGATTGGGAGGTTTTTAATTAAACAATAGCTTTTAGTATGCTTTTATACGTATATTGCTTACATAAACGTTCTTTAACTATAAATATTTGGTGTTGAATTGAAAGCGGATTGTTTTTCTATTTATCTTTGCTGTATATTTAGCAAACCTGCGAAAGCATAAATTCATATATTATGGGAAGATTCGGAGCTACAGAGATCATTTTAATCGTTGCGGTAATTTTATTAATGTTTGGAGGTAAAAAGATTCCTGAGTTAATGAAAGGGTTGGGGAATGGAATCAAAGAATTTAAGAATGCTTCTAAAGAAGATCCGTCTGCTGCCGGTAAAAAAGAAGAGACTAAGCAATAATAATTGTTTACTATTGATACATAATCCGAAGCACTTAACGACTAGTGCTTCGGATATTTTGTTTATAGGATCATGGTGAACTGGATCCTTTTTCTGTCTAAAAGTGCTATACATTCAGAAACATCTGTTTGTTCTTTTATGGTTTTCAAAACCTAAAATAATTTATTCAGTTCCTCGATCATTGCCGGACGACGCGGATATTTAACCTTTAGCTTTTGTGCCACTTCAAGAACCTTTTCTTTCGATTGGGGAAAATCCGTGATGAGATACTGCATCTTTCTGGCTAAATTTTTATACTGGCTTCTTCCTTCAGAATGAATGCCTTCATTTTCGAGTGCCGGAACCAAAACCTCCATCGTTTCAGTCGGATACTGATTTTTCAGATACGGATAACAGGATAATATATTGTCCAGATTTTTCTCTTTTTGAACAAGCCCTAAAAGCTGGTCCAGATAATTTTCCTGAATATAAATTGGTGCCAGATAGTACAGTAAATCTGAATTTAGTAATTGAGCGTTGTACCGGACATACTTTTTACCTGCTTCATTCACTTTATTGATAATGATTGCTATCTCTTTTTCGATAATTTCTTTCCATTCTTCTTGTGGATAGGTATTTTTCCATTGGTTGTAATATAAGATATCCAGGATTCTACCACCAAAGGCGAATTTTTTAGAAAAATAGCGTATCATAACAATATCTTTCTCCAGGACAGCAATCTTCAATAATTCTATTTCCCATTGGGATACTGTTCCGGGATGGTTCTTTTTTTCTGCAATTTTTATACCTTCTGCCAAAAGCTGTTTGGCTTTCTCATATTCTCCCTCTTCGATACATCTGTTTATTTCAATGGCCCTTATTTCTGAAACTTCAAGGTTTTGCCGGATTAGTTCCTGCACTTCTTCCTCCTTGCCTATTTCTTTTAAAAATAGTATTTTCTGACTGATGAAAAAGTTTCTGTCATAATCATAACTTTTGGCCTGCTGTATTTTGGCATCGATAAATTGTATAAAATCATTTGGCTTATGAATATTTATAGAGAGTTGTGCATACATAGCGGTCATATCATAACCAAAATCCCCATAATTAAAATAAATGGGTTTCTGAAGTTCTTCTTTGAAAAAACCCGCTATTGTTTCTTTGAATTCCAGCGAAACAGGAGCTTTAATAAGTTGGGACAATAGCTGTAAAGCCTCTTCTGCACATGCTGCAACGTAGCCATTACTGTCGTCACAATATTCAAAAACAGGGCATACCGTACCAATGAGGACTTTGCTCAAAACAAAAGCATCGCGATAATTATGGCTGGTAAAATATTGCTGGGCAGTACCTACATATTTCTGCAGCTCTTTGCCTAATTTATTGGAAGCAGAATAATCTACAAACCCTCTTGAGATATGGCCCCTGATGGCTTTTTTTATCAGATCTGTATATTTTTTTTCAAAATCAAAGGAGTTGTCCTTTTCAGCAAAATGAAGTTCAAATGTGTCTTTAAAACTTTTATCTGTTTTAGAATAATGCTTTATAAAATCCTGATATTCTTTGAGGTTAATTTTTTCTGACAACGTATCAAAAGACATTTTTTTACCTCTTGGTGTATTTTTTACTGATTTTTCAGGTATCACTTCTAAGGTTTTCTGTTCCAGGATTGCATATAGGACCGCTACAATATGTTTACATTCTGCTCCATAATCATAGGGACACGTGCATTCGCAACTTTTGATTTCGTTTTTGCCAGTCAAACGGATTTTAATCTGATAATCATCCGAACCCAAAACATCTGCCACCCAAAAATTCTTTTTTATCTCTTCAATAAATTCTATATTGCCATTCTGAAAATATTCCGCTCCTCTTTTCAAAATTTTAGGCTCTACATGGTTTTCAAAATTTAGTAATGTCATTCTTTTTGTGTTTAATAATAATGCTATATAATCATTGTTAACTGGATCCTTTTTCTATCTTCATCCACCTCAACCACTTTTACCTGAACATGCTGGTGTAGTTTTACAACTTCGTTTACATCACTTACGAAACCTGCCCTGAGTTGTGAGATATGAACTAATCCGCTCTCTTTGATCCCAATATCTACAAAACAACCAAAATTGGTAATGTTGTTGACAATACCTGTTAAAACCATACCTGTTTTTACATCTTTTATAGTTTTTACATTAGGATCAAATTCAAATATTTTTACTGATTTTCTGGGGTCTAATCCCGGTTTTTCCAATTCTTTTATAATGTCTTTCAGCGTTAGCAAACCAATCTCGGGTGTAATATATTTTTCCGGTTGTATCAAAGCGGTTTTCTCCTTGTTTGCAATGAGATCATGAACGGAAAGCTGTAAATCTTTTGCTATTTTTTCTACTACGCCATAGGCTTCCGGATGTACTGCTGAATTGTCCAACGGATTTTTTGGATTTGAAATCCTGATAAATGCAGCGCCCTGCTGATACGCTTTTTCGCCTAACCTAGGTACTTTTTTTAATTGTTTCCGGTCTTCGAACGGCCCGTTTTCTGTACGGTATGCGACTATATTTTCTGCCAGTTTTTCGCCTATGCCACTTACATAACTTAACAAATGTTTGCTTGCTGTATTGATATTTACCCTTACAGCGTTAACACAACGTACTATGGTATGGTCTAATTCTTCTTTTAATTTATGCTGGTCGACATCATGCTGGTATTGGCCTACACCTATGGCTTTTGGGTCAATTTTTACCAATTCTGCCAAGGGGTCTGATAATCTACGGCCAATAGAAACAGAACCCCGGACAGTAACATCAAAATTAGGAAATTCTTCGCGTGCTATTTTTGAGGCAGAATATACCGATGCCCCTGCCTCGGACACAATGAAAACCTGGACCGGTTTATCGAAGGCGATTTTTTTGATAAAAAATTCTGTTTCCCGCGAGGCGGTTCCATTGCCTATAGCAATGGCATCAATCTTATATGCATTGACCATAGAACGGATTTTTTTCATGGCGATGGCATCTTCTTTTTGTGGTGCATGCGGATAAATGGTTTCATTGTACAGTAAATCGCCCTTTTCGTCCAGGCAAACCACTTTGCAACCGGAACGGAATCCGGGATCTATCGCTAAAATCCTTTTTTCGCCTAACGGTGGGGCAAGTAATAACTGGCTTAGGTTACTCGCAAAAACCTGGATTGAATTGGCATCAGCCTTTGCTTTTGCTTCCTGTACTGTTTCATTGGCGATTGCCGGGGCAAGGAGCCTTTTATAACTATCTTCGATAGCGAGTTGCAAATGAGGTGTAGTATTGTTTTGTTTTTTTATAATAACCTCGTCGATTATATCGTATGCTTCATCAATATCCACTTCGATTTTAATTTTTATAAAACCTTCTTTTTCGGCACGGAGCATCGCCAGCAAACGGTGTGACGGTGCTTTGTTTACATTTTCTAACCAGTCAAAGTACTGATTGAATTTTTGGGCGGCTTCTTCGTCCTTTTTAGTTTTTACTACTTTGGTTGTGATGGTTGCTTTACGCTGAAACAAGCGCCGAAGGCTTTTGCGTATACCGCTATTTTCGTTGATCCATTCTGCAATAATATCCCTGGCACCCTGAAGCGCATGTTCTTTATTCACGATAGTATCGTTTAAATATTTTGAAGCCATACTATCGATATCGTCATTGCCTTGTGCCATAATTATTTTTGCCAGTGGCTCAAGGCCATTTTCGCGGGCTACATCTGCTTTGGTTTTTTTCTTCTTTTTATACGGCAGGTAGAGGTCTTCCAGGTCATTAAGGTCAAAGCTTTCATTGATTTTTTTTGCCAGTTCGGGTGTTAATTGATTTTGATCTTCAATGGCTTTTAGAATAGCGTCTTTACGTTTTATAATTTCTTCAAACTGTTTCTTCAATTTGGCTATTTGTTCAATAACTACCTCATCTAAGTTCCCTGTTTTATCTTTTCGGTATCTTGAAATAAATTGGATTGTGCAATCTTCATTTAAAAGTTGCAGGGTGTTTTCAATATTTTTTGTTGGTCTAGTAACTTTTTTTGAGATGTATTCCAGATGGGTCATGTGAGATATTTTAATAATGCTGTTGCGAAAATAATATCTTTACTTTTTATTTAGGCAAAATGGAAATTTTATTACCGGTTTTTTACTGCTGAATACTATTGCTTTTATAATCACAGGTTATGACAAAAGCCTTGCTGTAAAAAATAAAAGGCGGATTTCTGAGAAAACATTATTGACCTGGGTTGCCGTTGGAGGTACTTTCGGTTCTTTAGTTGCCATGTTGGTTGTTAATCATAAGATTTCTAAGAAAAGTTATCTTTTGAAGTTTTTCGGTATTGTTGTTTTACAGGTTTTATTTTTTCTAAGTATTTTCTATTTATTTTTATCTAAAAATTAATTTATGGCAATTCATATTATTACCCGATTACTGATTTTTATTCTTGTGATCCCTCTGTCAACAACGGTTATAGGTAATGTAATTCTTTTTGAATCGAATCAAAGTTTAAGTCAGCACCAGTATAGGAAATGTGGTAATGGAGATATCTATGCTTTTTTTATGGGATTTATCATTGGTATTTTGCTTTATCTTATTTTCCTTTTAACAGATGCCTATCTTTTAAATAAAAAAGGGATCAATAATAAACGGAACTTTAATTTAATTACAGCAATTGTTTTGTTCCTTTTAATTGGAATCCCTATTATTTTTGATTTAAATTAAAAGCAAAACCTGCAAAATTTTTAAAATTGCACTACGTCTTTTACAGTTGTGTTATTGATGGATTTATGTCATTAATTATTGTTGAAAAAGCTATTGACAGGAAATTTTATCAACACGGTTCTGATGCCTTCCCCCTTCAAAATCGGTATTTAAAAAAGTATCAACCATTTCGACCGCTTGTGCGATAGAAGTATATCGGGCCGGAATACTAATAACGTTAGCATCATTGTGCTGTCTGGCTAATGCAGCAATTTCTTTTGTCCAGCACAGTGCCGCCCGGATACCCTGATGTTTGTTAGCGGCCATCGCAACACCGTTCCCGGACCCACATATTACAATACCAAAAGTAGCTTTTCCTGTGGCTACAGCTATAGCTACAGGATGAGCAAAATCCGGATAATCTACACTATCACTACTATCTGTCCCATGGTTTATTATTTCATAATCTTTGGTAAGTAAAAAATCGGCAATTGCTTTTTTATAATCAGTTCCTGCGTGGTCATTCCCTATTGAAATTTTCATGGTATTGCGTTCTTAATTTAATATACAAAATTAGGTAAACAAACTTTTCCTTTCGTTGAAATTTAGTACTATTTTAATGATTTGATTAAGAAATACCTGGAGCAACAACATTATTAATATGATAGAAATATCCTATATCTGATGCTATTAATGTAAGATTAATGTTAAAAAACAGCTTTGTTAATATCTATTAATAATAGGTTGATAATCAGTTAACTTTAAATTAATATAGATTGTTCATAACTTCGGACAGAAAGTAAGAAGTTTTTTTGTGTCATAGCAATAAAAAAAGTAATGCAAAACCCATATCAGAAAACCTAATTTAGTTAGCTTGTTTTTTATAAAAGTTATCAATACAAAAAAAAGGTTTTTCAACAGCTTTCGTATTATAAACTTATTTACAAAACAGCATCATTTATACTTTTGAACCGTTGTTGATAAAAGTTGAGGGATGCTTAAAAATGAACTATTTAAAATGTTTTATTTATGTTCATAAGTTGTTATAAGAAACAATAACTCCTTCTGCCGCTTTAAAAGAAGAAAGTTATAGGCACTATCAACACGCTATAATAACCACCAGAAAATTAATTTAAATTTCCTTTTCTTTTTGTTGTTTTTAATATATGTTGACAACTTTTAAAATTAAAACTCAGACTATACAATTTTCAGATTGTCATTTAGATCATCCAATATAGACTGGACGACTTCCTTATCATTTGGATGGACCTGAAGTTTTATCCCACCGTAAGCAAAGCTGGCAAATGGATTCACCGCTACTATATTTTCATCTTTAAAATAATGTGGAATCTGATGGTTTTCTAAGATACTCTTGAGTACAACCACTTCATGGGCGTAATTAAAAACGGCAATTGTAATAAATTCTGGCATTTTCTTTTTTTATTTAAAGATACTAAAAATGTTAGTTTTAAGATAAATCTAAATTGTAATTTGAAAATTATGGATTCTTATTTGTAAATTTCGACTTTTATTAGAAAGAAATATGAGTAAAAGAGTTAAAAAACCAGTAAAAAAGGAGATAGATTTTACTGCAAAAATTGTTAAGATATTATCACAAAGTCCCAATAAACAATTTAATTACAAACAAATAGCTGCTAAATTAGAATTAGATGATACCCAGAGCAGGAACCAGATTATTAAAGATTTAAAGCTGCTGTCTTCGCAAAAAAAGATAGAGGAAGCAGAACCAGGTAAATATCTTATTGTACAGGAAAGCCGGGATTATTATGAAGGCACCATAGATATGACCAGCCGGAAAACAGCTTATTTTATTTGTCCTGAATTTGGTGAAGATGTTTTTATTCCGACCAATAACCTGAACCATGCGTTAGATAAAGATACTGTAAAAGTCTATATTTATAATAGAAGGAGAGGAAAGAAACCGGAAGGGGAAGTCATTGAAGTTCTGGAAAGAAACAAAACCGAATTTGTTGGTGTTATCGACATTCAGAAGAATTTTTCTTTTGTATCGACAGCCAACCCAAAAATGTATACCGATATCTTTATCCCGAAAGATAAAATAGGTGAAGCAGAAAATGGGGACGTGGTTTTAGTAAAAATAGAAGACTGGCCCAAAAGAGCAGATAGTCCTTTTGGTTCAGTAATTAAAGTATTAGGGAAGCAAGGAGAACATAATACGGAGATCCATGCTATTTTAGCAGAATATGGCCTGCCATCTGAATTTCCGGTAGAAGTAGAGGTTTTTGCCCAGAAAATAGATACTTCTATTGACGAAAGTGAGATTGCAAAACGCCGTGACATGCGGGATACTTTGACATTTACAATTGATCCAAAAGATGCTAAAGATTTTGATGATGCTTTATCATTCAAAAAACTGGATAATGGCAATTATGAAATAGGTATTCATATTGCCGATGTTTCTCATTATCTGCAGGAAGGTACCCTACTGGATGATGAAGCGTATCAAAGGGCAACATCAATATACCTGGTAGACAGAGTAGTACCTATGTTACCAGAAGTATTGTCTAATTTTGCCTGTTCCTTACGGCCTAATGAAGAAAAATATACTTTTTCTGCTGTATTCGAAATGGCACCATCTTCTCAAATTGTAAATCAATGGTTCGGAAAAACAGTTATTCTTTCAGACCAGCGTTTTTCTTATGAGGAAGCGCAACATATTATAGAAACGAAAGAAAATACTATTCCTGAAGAAATTTCCATTACCGGAAATTCCTATACGGTTCCTGATGAAATTGTAGCTGCAACATTAAAATTAGATGAATTGGCTAAGATCTTAAGGAAAAGAAGAATGAACGATGGTGCTATTTCTTTTGATAAAGTAGAAGTAAAATTCAATTTAAATAAAGAAGGCGAACCGGAAGGCGTTTATTTTAAAATTTCTAAAGATTCCAATCATCTGATTGAAGAATTTATGTTGCTCGCCAATAAAAAAGTTGCTGAATTTATCGGTAAACAAAAGAAAACCTTTGTTTACAGGATCCATGATGAACCTAATGAAGATAAACTAATAGCCATGCAAACGGTAATATCCAAATTCGGCTATAAAATTGATTTTAGGAATAAAAGCGACATATCCAAGTCTATCAATGCCTTGATGGAGGAAGTAAATGGTAAAAAAGAACAAAACCTGATTGATACTCTAGCGATACGATCGATGAGTAAAGCCAAATATTCTACAGCTAATATTGGCCATTATGGTTTAGCTTTTGATTACTATTCCCACTTTACTTCTCCTATTCGTCGATATCCTGATGTTATGGTACATCGTTTATTACAGTTTTATCTGGATGGAGGAAAATCAGTCAGTGAAGAAATATATGAAGAAAAATGTGTGCATTGTTCCAATATGGAAAGCCTGGCGACCAATGCAGAGCGGGATTCGATCAAATACATGCAGGTAAAATACATGCAGGACCATAAAGATGAAGAGTTTTTGGGGGTTATTTCCGGTGTTACAGAATGGGGTATTTATGTCGAAATTATATCCAATAAATGCGAAGGAATGGTCAGGATCAGGGAAATAAAAGATGACTATTATACATTTGATGAAAAGCAATACGCCCTTGTAGGTGCCACAACAAAAGATTTATTACAATTAGGCGACGAAATTTACGTTAAAGTAAAGAATGCAGATTTGGTGAAAAAACAATTGGATTTTCACTTTATCAGAAGAAATCAATAAATTAAATTTAAAACAGTAAAGATGAAAAAGTTATTTTTTATAGCAGCACTAGTGTTAGCTCAGGTTTCAGTAGGACAAGTAAACAAAAATCTTGGTGATTTTGATGCTGTAAAGGTTTTCGACAAAATAAATGTTCAACTTATTCCGTCATCAGAAAATAAAATTGAAATTACAGGAGACAGAAGTAATGACGTAGAAACCGTAAATAAGAACGGTGAATTAAAGATCAGGATGTCTTTAGGAAAATTATTAAAAGGAGAAGAAGTAAAAGTAAAATTGTATTTTAAAAAAATACAAAGTATTGATGCAAGCGAAGGTGCAGTGATTACTTCTGATAAGTCTTTTAAACAAACCAGTATAGCTATTACTGCTAAAGAAGGGGCACAAATTACAGTTCCTTTAAATGTAAAAAATGTAAAGGTAAAATCAGTAACCGGAGCCACTATTCAATTATCAGGAAGTGCCAGCGTTCAAACTGCTTCATTAGGTACCGGAGGTGTATTAGAAGCCAAAGATCTTAAAACGTCTCAAACAACTGTAGCTATTACTACAGGAGGAGAGGCATCGGTTGCTGCAACTGATCTGGTAGATGCAAAAGTAAGGGCAGGAGGTACTATTTTAATTTACGGAAGCCCGAAAAAAATCAATCAAAATACGGTTCTTGGAGGCTCCATTAAAGAAGTCAAATAAAAATAGCAGGAAATATTGTATTTTTTAAATTATATTTGTACTAGTAAAAGAGCTGATTTTTAAAAATCGGCTCTTTTTCATAAAAAAAAGTATTCAATGATTCAGGATATACTACTTGCTATCCCATTAGGTATATTATTATGCTTTATGATTGGCCCGGTCTTTTTTGTTTTACTTGAAACTGCTGCTGTAAAAGGATTTAGGGCTGCATTAGTGTTCGATTCGGGTGTTGTAACTGCAGATGTGGTATTTATATCTATTGCTTATTTTAGTAGCTACCGCTTAATAAATAGCATTAAAGACGAACCGGCACTGTATATTTTTGGAGGGCTCATCATGGTGATGTATGGTGTCATTTCCTACCTAAAATTCAATAAACCTATTAAAATAAATAATGCAAATATTGAAGTAGTAGTAATCAGGAAAAACTATGGGAACCTTTATTTAAAAGGGTTTATATTGAATTTCATTAACGTAGGTGTCCTGGGTTTCTGGTTGTTGATATTTATAACTTTTGGTCCTCAGTTAGAACTTAAAACCTCCAGGCTTGCGGTATTTTTCGTATCAATTATTGCTACCTATCTGGCAGTCGATATTGCAAAAATGATTTTAGCTAAAAAGCTAAAAAACAAAATGACTCCGAAGAACATTTTAAAAATTAGAAAAATAACAAGTGCTTTATTAGTGATTTTTGGAATTACTATTATGTTACAAGGCTGGTTTCCAAGTGATCAGAAATTTGTTAAAAAAGCATTACAAAAAATAGAACATAAGAAAGAGTAATCAAATCATCTCCTAATTATCTATAGTTCTCTTTTATTATAAAACAAAACCCCCGAATTACTTTAAAGGTTTAAGAGGCATCGTCCGGATTCGAACTTTATTTTCCATATTTTTTTATAAAAATAAAAAACTTCCAAATTGCTTTAAAGGTTTAAGAGGCATCGTCCGGATTCGAACTTTACTTTTACCATATTTTTTTATAAAAAATAAAAAACCTCCAAATTGCTTTAAAGGTTTTAGAAGCATCGTCCGGATTCGAACTTTACTTTTACCATATTTTTTTATAAAAATAAAAAAACGTCCGAATTACTTCGAAGGTTTAAGAGGCATCGTCCGGATTCGAACTTTACTTTTACTATATTTTTTATAAAAATAAAAAAAAACCTCCAAATTGCTTTGAAGGTTTAAGAGGCATCGTCCGGATTCGAACCGGAGTAGGAGCTTTTGCAGAGCCCAGCCTAGCCACTCGGCCACGACGCCATTAACGGATTGCAAATATAATAAAAAAGTTAAAAATCGAAAGCTAAAAATTAAAAACTTTGTTTATTCAAACGATGCGTATACCATGCCAAGTTACATTCTGTATTCTTCCATTTCAATAGTAACCGCTTCAACATCACCACCTATAGGCGGATTAAGTTTAGAAACGGCCACTATAATCCGGGAAACGGAAGGAATAGCAGCAAAAATAGTTGTAATAATGCGGTGTGCTACATGTTCTAACAGATGAGACCTTATGGCCATTTCTTCTACTACTATTTTGTTTAAAACAACATAATCTATAGTATCATTAAGATTATCTGATAAGGAAGATTTACGAAGATCGGCCTTCACTTCCAGGTCCACCCTGTAATCAGATCCGATTTTGCTTTCTTCGGCCAGGCATCCGTGGTAGGAATAGGTTCTGATATTGGTGAGTTTTATATTTCCCATTAAATATGCGTTTTTATTCCATAAAATTACACTTTTTATTCCATGACCAATTATATCCAAAACAACAAACATCTAAATACTCAACAAAAATGATAACTTTGCATTTTCAATGTAAAACTATGTCAACTAAAGAAAAAGCATTAAATTTTATAGAGCAAATCATAGAAGAAGACCTGAATAATGGTTTATCCAGGGATAAATTGCGTTTTCGTTTTCCACCAGAACCTAATGGTTATTTGCATGTGGGCCATGCTAGTGCTATCTGTCTAAATTTTGGACTAGGCCTTGATTACCAGGCTCCGGTAAACCTTCGTTTTGATGACACTAATCCTGCAAAAGAAGAACAGGAGTATGTAGATGCCATTAAAAAAGATGTGGAATGGTTGGGTTTTAAATGGTCTGAAGAACGCTATGCTTCTGATTATTTTCAGCAATTATATGATTGGGCTGTAGTATTTATCAAAAATGGTAAAGCTTATGTTGATAGCCAGTCTTCTGAAGATATGGCAAAACAAAAAGGGACACCTACACAACCCGGAGTAGAAGGCCCTTACAGAAACCGGTCTATTGAAGAAAACCTTGATTTGTTCGAAAGAATGAAAAATGGTGAATTTGCTGAAGGGACCCATATTTTACGGGCTAAAATAGATATGGCTTCTGCTAATATGTTAATGCGTGATCCCATCATGTACCGGATTTTGCATAAACACCATCACAGGACGGGCGATACATGGTGTATTTATCCTATGTATGACTGGGCCCATGGGCAAAGTGATTACCTGGAGCAAATTTCTCATTCATTTTGTACATTAGAATTTCTTCCACACAGGGAATTATACGATTGGTTTCTTGATATCATTTATGAGGATAGCAAAATACGCCCTAAGCAAAGGGAATTTGCCCGCAGGAATTTGTCACATACGGTAGTTTCGAAACGTAAGTTATTACAATTGGTCGAAGACGGACATGTAACTTCCTGGGACGATCCCCGAATGAGTACTATTTCCGGTATGAGAAGGCGAGGGTACACGCCTATGGCAATCCGTAATTTTGCAGCTACTATTGGCATAGCAAAACGGACTAATTTAATAGATGTTTCTTTATTGGAATTTTGTGTCCGTGAAGATTTAAATAAAATTGCGCCACGTGTTATGGCCGTTTTGGATCCTGTAAAATTAATTATTACCAATTATCCTGACGATAAAGAGGAATGGCTTGAAGCCGAAAATAATCCTGAAGCTGAAATCATGACCTACAGGAAAGTTCCTTTTTCTAAAGAAATTTATATAGAAAGAGAAGATTTTCAAGAAGAAGCCAATAAAAAGTTTTTCAGGTTAACATTGGGTACCGAGGTGCGTTTAAAAAATGCTTATATTATAAAGGGGGAACGTGTAATTAAAGACGGAGAAGGTAATATTACTGAAATTTATGCGACATACGATGAAGATTCCCGCAGCGGAAGTGGATCTGAAGCCAGTATGCGTAAAGTTAAAGGAACAATCCACTGGGTTAGTGTTGCGCATGCCGTAGAAGCCGAAGTACGTGTTTACGACCGTTTATTTACACATGAAAATCCGGATGGTAATAAAGAAGTTGATTTTAAAGAATACATTAATCCTGATTCTTTAAAAGTCATTATCGGATATGTGGAGCCAAGCTTAAAAGCATCAAAAGAATTAGATCATTTCCAGTTCCAGCGTCTGGGTTATTTTTGTGTAGATCGGGATGCTACCGAACAAAAGCCGGTTTTTAATAAAACAGTAGGGCTAAGAGATACCTGGGCAAAAATAGAAAGCAAAGAGAATTAGATTAGCGAATACTACAGAAATTACAATTTTAATATAAATAATAATATAAATAAAAAGAGGCCCTAAAGCCTCTTTTTATTATAATTCGATATCTCCATTATCATTTTCTTCTTTTAGGTTCTTATAGTCTTCTGATGGTTTAAAATCATCAGATTTCTTAGGGTTTTTTGCGTTTTTTATACTTCCTCTTTTCATGGCTTCCCCAATTTGGTTGGATGCGGTAAAAGAAGCAACCATATTGTTGAGCATGTCACTTCCTGCTTGTGGGGAATTCGGGAGTAATATTAAATTAGAATTGGCATCAGCACCAATAGCCTGTAATGTATCATAATGCTGTGTTACAACAATAAGGGCAGAGGCTTCCTGGGAATTAATCCCTACCTTGTTTAAAACATCAACACTTTCTACAAGGCCGCGTGCTATTTCTCTTCTTTGGTCGGCAATACCCTGGCCTTGTAAACGCTTACTTTCTGCTTCTGCTTTGGCCTTGGCCACAATACGGATCCTGGAACTTTCTGCTTCAAACTCTGCTGCTGTTTTCTCCCTGTCTGCCGCATTAATCCTGTTCATGGCATTTTTTACCTGAATGTCAGGATCAATATCGGTAACTAAAGTATTAATGATGTCATAACCATA
>DASVUQ010000388.1:0-7801 GCA_036386975.1 Flavobacterium sp.
TGTGGCACCTTTGGAACAATTGGCGTGCTTTCTTTTAATGGAAATAAGATTATTACCACTTCTGGTGGTGGTGCTATAGTGACTAAGACGAAAGAAGTAAAAGACAAGGCTGTTTTTCTTTCAACGCAAGCACGAGACAATGCACCGCATTACCAGCATAGTGAGGTGGGTTATAACTACCGAATGAGCAATATTTGCGCAGGGATTGGTCGTGGACAAATGGAAGTCCTTGACGATCATGTGCAGATAAGAAGGGCAATACATGATTTTTATGTTGGCATATTTAAAGATATTGACGGCGTAACAGTTTTTTCAGCACCAGACAAAGATTATTATTCTAACTATTGGCTAACAACAATTTTAATTGATACCACTAAAACCAATGGAAAAAACAGAGAAGATTTGAGGTTGTATTTAGAGAATTTGAATATAGAAAGCCGCCCTTTATGGAAACCTATGCATTTACAACCTATTTTTGCTGAATATCCTTTTTACGGAGGTACAATTGCAGAACAATTATTTAGTAAAGGTTTATGCCTGCCATCAGGATCAAATATGACACCAAGTGATTTTGAACATATAGAATTAGCATTGACTGAATTTTTTTAAATATTTTATTAATAGGTTTATAATGAATCCTTTTCTACTTTTGCAAGTTAATGATGTTGCTTAATTAATAATGAAAAGAGATAGCATCAGCACTAATGTTGATAACAGTAGCCATGAAATTTGATACTAAAGCATTTTTAAAGTTTTTAATAAATGAACCTTATAATAGATTAAGGCCGGATTTTTTCATGAACCTAAGTTATCTGCCACGCTGGATTATTTTAATTCTTGATTTAAGTATAGTTACTTTTTGTGCTTTTTTTACTCAGCAATTATTTGCTACTATGGGGCTCGAATATGTAAAAATTGATCATAAGAATTATGTAGTTCTTTTGTTTTTTACCATAAATATTTTTTATTTTTGGTTATTTCGGACCTATTCTGGTATTATAAGGCATTCCTCTTATATCGATGCGATACGAATATTTATTGCTCTTTTTTTTGCTCTTGTAACCGGAACCGTTTTTAATTATATATATCAGTACTTTTTTAGCCATAAGCTATTTATGAATAGTGGCTTTCTTATTAACTTTATTTTTTCTTTTGTAGGCTTGTTCTCTTATAGAATAGTTGTAAAGCAAACATTTGAAATCTATTTTGTGCAACGCCAGACTACTGGATTGATAAAAGTCTTAATCTTTGGAACCGGTCCTAATGCTATTGCAGTCGCCAACTCTTTACAAACGGAGCAACCCAAGCGTTTTAAAATTATTGGATTTGTAGATAAAGACAATCAAAATAAAACAAAAAGAATTTTAGGATTACCTATTTTAGTTTTAAAAAGAAAAATACCGGTATTACTACGTTCCTTAAGTGCTGATGCATTAATTATAGCAGACAAAACCTTAAATAAAGAAGAACAATTAACTTTAGTTGACGATTGTTTAGCTTACAATTTTAAGGTATACACCGTGCCATTGATATCCAATTGGGAAGATACTAATGAAATCTCTAAAAAGGTAAAAAGTTTTGAAATTCAGGATTTATTAGAGAGAAATCCTATTATTTTAAACAATCAGAAGATTTCAGAACAAATTAATAATAAAGTAGTTTTAATTACCGGTGCTGCAGGTTCTATTGGAAGTGAGATAACCTGGCAGGTGTTACAATTTAACCCTAAATTGGTCATTATGCTGGACCAAGCAGAAACACCACTTCATAATTTATCATTACAAATTGATGGCAAGCATCCCGACAGTATTATTAAGGCTATCATAGCAGATGTTAGTAACAAAAAATCAATAGAAGAAGTTTTTATAAATCATCGGCCTGATATTGTTTTTCATGCAGCAGCCTATAAGCATGTGCCCTTGATGGAGAATAATCCTTCTCAGGCTGTTTTTGTCAATGTTTTAGGAACTAAAAATTTAGCAGATTTATCATGTAAATATGATGTAGGGCGTTTTGTAATGGTATCTACTGATAAAGCTGTAAATCCAAGTAACGTTATGGGAGCCAGCAAACGTATCGCAGAGAAATATGTACAGTCGTTACAATATAAAGTGAAATTGCAAAATGAAAAAATAAAAACAAAATTCATTACTACAAGATTTGGAAATGTACTAGGTTCTAATGGTTCCGTAGTGCCATTATTTACAGAGCAAATTGCAAAGGGAGGGCCAATAACTATTACACATCCTGAAATTATAAGGTACTTTATGACTATCCCTGAAGCATGCCAGTTGGTTCTAGAAGCCGGTATCATGGGAAAAGGAGGAGAGATTTATATTTTTGACATGGGCAAACCGGTAAAGATTATTGATCTTGCCTATAAGATGATCAAATTGGCAGGCTTTGTTCCAGGAAAAGAAATAAAAATTGATATTGTAGGTTTAAGACCTGGAGAGAAATTATATGAGGAATTACTTAATGACACTTCTAAAACGTTACCTACGCATCACGAGAAAATAATGATTGCACAGGAAGAATCAGACGATTTTAATATTTTATCTGTTTTAATAGATGATTTGATCATAACTTGTGATTCGTTTACTTCAAATGATATAGTCCTAAAAATGAAGAATATTGTACCGGAATTCATTAGTATGAATTCAATATTTGAAAATTTAGACAGTCAAAAAGCCAATCAATTGTAATTTTTTCTAGGCTATTTACCAACCAGATGCTATATTTGCACTAAAAATTGCTATGAAAAAAATAAAATCAATAAGAATAATCTTATATTTAATACCTATCTTGTTTGTTTCCTGTGCATCGAGGAAGAATTTTGCTTATTACCAAAATATAGATCAACTTGAAAATATAGAAAATTCAGAAACGTTCAAAACAAAATTGCAACCAGACGACTTACTAATGATTGTGGTTATGGCTAATACTCCTGAAGCTGCAGCACCATTCAATCTTCCTTCCGTAGCCATACAATCCAACACTGAATTAGAGAACCAGCAGCTCAGGATGAACAGCTATCTTATTGATTCAAAAGGGTTCATTCAATTTCCGAAAATTGGGGCCATACAATTAGGGGGTATGACAAGAGCAGAAGCTGTTGATAAAATGGTTAAAGAACTTTCAAAGTATATTATTGAGCCGAAAGTAAATTTAAGGATTTTAAATTTCAAAGTTACGGTTCAAGGCGAAGTGACACAGCCTGGCGTTCATACAATTACAAGCGAAAGGATAACTTTACCAGAAGCTTTAAGCTTATCTGGAGATCTAACCGTGTATGGCAAAAGGGATAATATTCTTGTTATCAGGGAAAAAGAAGGAAAAAAAGAAATCGCAAGAGTGGATATCACAAAGGCTGATTTTATAAATTCACCTTATTATTATCTTTCACAGAATGACTACATCTATGTAGAACCAAACAAAACTAAAGTTAATGGCTCAGCTGTAGGCCCAAACACCTCGATAATTGTAGCAGCTGTTTCCTCAGTCATTTCGGTATTACTTACCATTATTACCTTAAATAACGCCCAATAATAACCATGAATAATCATACGGAACAAAATCAGGAGGCCTCAGAATCAGATTTCAATATTAGAGAGCAGGTTGAGAAATACCTCATACATTGGAAATGGTTTGTTTTAGCTGTATTTTTAGCAGTAGTAGTAGCTTTTGTCTACTTGAGATATGCCACGCCTCTTTATGAAGCAAGTACTACCATATTAGTAAAAGATGAAGAAAAAGGAGGCCTAGCTTCTGAACTTTCGGCACTTTCTGATTTAGGTGGCTTAGGAAATTCAAAAAGCAATGTTGACAATGAAATAGAAATATTAAAATCAAGAACACTCATTGAAAACGCTGTGGAGCAACTAAAACTAAACATTTCTTATGTGACACATGGACGGGTAAAATCGGCTGAATTATATACTTCTTCCCCAATTTCTATAATCTTTGTTCCCAATAAAAAAACAGCAAGATTAAATGAAAAGCAGGTGTTCAAAGTAGAATCAGTTACAAATACTACTTACAGGCTTACTTACAAAGAAAAAGAATTAGGTGTTTTTAAATATAATTCCTTAATTACAACCACAGTCGGAAAAGTTTCTGTCACCAAAACTATATTTGCCTCTGAAGAAAATAATAAAGAATTTGAAATTGATTGTATTATCAATCCCCTGCACAAAGAAACCCAAAGTTTTAGAAAACGCTTAAATGTTGCCCCGTTTAGTAAGAATTCCAGTGTTCTAGGACTTTCTCTTGTAGATGCAGTGCCAGCCAGAGCTGAAGATTTTTTAAACACTTTAGTGGAATTATATAATCAAAATGCTATTGAAGATAAAAACTTAGTTGCTGAAAAAACATCAGAGTTTATTGGACAGCGTTTAAAATTCATTACCTCTGAACTTTCTGAAGTAGAAAAAGATGTAGAAGGCTTTAAAAATCAAAATAGCCTTACAGATATCCAATCTGAAACAAAGTTATTTTTAGAAAATGCATCTGATTACGAAAAACAAAAAATAGAAACAGAAATACAGTTAAATGTGGTTTCTAATATGATTTCATATTTAGCAAATAGCAAGTCTGATGATTTAATTCCGACGAATATTTTATCAGCCGGAGATAATCCCGAGGCAGGAAGCTTAATTGTAGAATACAATAAACTGGTAATCGAAAGAAATAGGATTTCCGCAGGAGCAACTGCAGACAATCCTGTGGTTATTAATGCTGATAACAGGATCAAATCTTTAAAATCTAATATTGCACAAAGCCTTTTAAGATTACAATCTTCGTTATCAATCAAAAAGAGAAATTTAGATAAGGAAGGATCATTAATCGGAAGCAAGAAAGCACAAGTACCACGCCTTGAAAGAGAATTTAGAATAATTGACAGGCAGCAGAAAGTAAAAGAAGCACTTTATTTATATTTATTGCAAAAAAGAGAAGAGACGGCACTGACACTTGCCGCAACCGAGCAAAGTGCCAAAGTTATTGATGCCGGCTTGAGTTCAGAAATACCGGTTTCTCCGAAAAAGATGATTATTTATTTGGGAGCTTTAATTGCCGGACTATTAATTCCATTTGGTTTTATTTATCTTAATGATCTTCTAAACACTAAAATCAAGAGCAGGCTGGATATTGAAAAACGGTTACCCATTCCATTCCTGGGAGATATTCCAAAATCTGATTCTCATGAAGAAATGATCAGCACCAATAGCCGTTCAGGCTCTGCAGAAGCAATCCGGATTGTAAGGACAAACCTTGAATTTATGCTTTCAGGCGTTACTGACAATCGGGCCAAAACAGTTTTCATAACATCCACAATTCCTGGGGAAGGAAAAACCTTTGTTTCGGTCAATTTAGCCGGGACAATTGCCCTTTCAGGAAAAAGGGTTTTGCTTGTTGGCATGGATATTAGAAATCCGAAACTTTCAGAGTACATTCCGGTTAACCCGCAGGGAGTGACTAATTATCTGTCAAAATCAGGTCATAACGTCCATGATTATATTACCAAACTTGAGAATTACGAAAACCTCTATATTCTGGCTTCAGGCGTTATACCACCAAATCCAGTTGAACTTTTAATGAACCGTAAGCTTACCGAAATGTTTGATGAACTGAAGCAAAGTTATGATTATATTATTGTAGATACGGCTCCGGTTAGCGTCGTTACAGATACGATGTTGATTGCCCGTAATGCCGATGCTTTCATTTATGTAGTTCGTGCCAATTATCTTGACAAACGAATGCTTCGTATCCCCGAAATGTTCTATAACGAAAAGAAACTTTCAAATATGGCTATAGTATTAAATGATACTAAAATAATGAAAAAAGGATATGGTTACGGTTACGGGTATGGTTATGGATATGGTGTACAAGAAGAAGCCATTCCATGGTATAAAAATATTTTCAAGAAAAAATAGACATAAAAAAGGATATGGTTTTATCATATCCTTTTCTTTTGATTTTAATTTATGGTTTATACTTTAAAGAAATCATTTCGTCTGATTGCTTCTTTTAAAGATTTTGAATCAGCTATTTCTATTTTTTTATTAAAACTTTTTGTATGGTTTTCATGGTGAACATCAGATCCGGTAAAATCAATCATCCCTTTTTCTAGCAGAAGCTGTGATATTTTTGCCACATTTTTTCCATAATATCCCACTGAAGATAATAGGTTCATTTGCAACAAACAACCTGCTTTTTTAAGTTTTTTATATTCTTCAAAATTATTATGGTAAAACATATAACGTTCCGGATGTGCCAAAACAGGTTGATATTCCGCAATTCGGAGTTCAAATAATATATCATAAAGTTGCATCGGCGGATTTACATAAGACATTTCTACTAGAACAAAATTGTCTTTTAATGTTAAAAGAGGTTCTGAGGCCACAAGTTTTGAAAAAGATTCATCCATCATATATTCGGCGGCGGCTTTAAAAGGAACATTGACGTTCTTGTTTTGCAGCTTTTCTACAGTTGAAGCGGCAACACCTTCAATGTCTTTTCGGTCGTTGTCCCAAATGTTTTTTATAATGTGCGGCGTGGCAGTAAACTGTTTAAAACCTATATCTTGCAAGGAATTTAAAAGGATAAGGGTGTTATCAAAATCTTTTGAACCATCGTCAATCCCAGGCAGTAGATGAGAATGAATGTCAACATAATCTTCGATAAGATCTTTAAGAATCGGTTTGGCTTTGGAAAAGAATAACAAAATAATCAGATTTAGGTATTACAAATTTAAACTATAATTTTAATTATAATAGAAACGATTAGAATTTTCTCACTAGCTTAATAAAATATTTAATATTGACTTGTGATTCTTTTACTTCAAACGATAGTATTCTAAAAATAAAAAATATTGTACCTGAGTTTGGAAGAACGAATCCTGATTTTAAGCAATTGGACATCATTACAACAGTCCCAACAATAAATTTATAAATAGCTAAATATTATTCAAATTCGGAAGTAAAAAACAATTTTACATTAGGATATTTTGACTGTGTCATCTGCATAGTAAAATCAGAATCTGCCAGAAAAACCAGTTGCCCGTATTTATCGTGTGCCAGAAATTTTTGTTTGATTCTTTTAAACTCCTTAAACTCTTCACTTTTCGGATCATTTGGTTTTACCCAACACGCTTTATGGACCGGAAAATTTTCATACGTACATTTGGCCCCATACTCGTGTTCCAACCGATACTGAATTACCTCATATTGTAACGCACCAACTGTCCCTATCACCTTACGGTTGTTCATTTCGAGTGTAAATAATTGCGCAACACCTTCATCCATTAACTGGTCAACACCTTTTTCCAATTGTTTTGATTTTAAAGGATCAGCATTATTAATATAACGAAAATGCTCAGGAGAGAAACTAGGAATACCTTTAAAACTCATGAGTTCACCTTCCGTTAGCGTATCTCCAATTTTGAAATTTCCCGTATCATGTAATCCCACAATATCACCGGGATAAGAAATATCTACAATTTCTTTTTTTTCAGCGAAAAAGGCATTGGGGCTTGAGAATTTTAAGTTTTTGTTTTGTCTGACATGCAAGTAAGGTTTATTTCTTTCAAACGTGCCTGAAACAATTTTTATAAAAGCTAAACGGTCCCTGTGTTTTGGATCCATATTCGCATGTATTTTAAAAACAAAACCAGACATTTTTGTTTCTTGCGGATCAACTAAACGGGTTTCAGAATCTTTTGGCCTTGGCGAAGGTGCAATAGCTATAAAACAATCTAATAATTCTCTTACACCAAAGTTATTTAATGCGGAGCCGAAAAATA
>DASVUQ010000389.1:0-5258 GCA_036386975.1 Flavobacterium sp.
GCTCTTTCAGGGCTTCAATGGCAACCCTTGCCTTGAAGGACGAATCGAATTTTCTTCTGCTTTTTTTCATATCTTTCACTTGTTTAAATTTAAAACTTTTTTTCAATTAATCAAGTGGTCCGATTTTGTGGGGGTATTATATAATGTCGAATATATAGTTTTTTACCTTTAGGAGTAATGTCCTTATGAAAATATAATCCATCCAGCATCTTATTACAATAATTTTCTAATGTGCTTTCGGCTTTAGATGAAAAACTTTTACCATATGAAGCATCTAAAAACCTCATAGATCCTTTATGTCTAAACCAAATATGGTCCCAAAAAACATTTACCGCATCATCATTACCTTGTGCCTGGCTTTTTTGATCATTTATCAATTCATCAGGTATAATTGTCCCTGTACTATCAAGGCGATCAATTATTTTACAATTCTTAACTAAAAGCAATTCTTCTTTTAGGCCCGCTTTAGAAAGTGAAGCATCTAATGATCCCGATGATTTAGGATGAAATTTTGTATATTTAATGTATATTTCACCTTTTGGGAATCCCATTGTGTACATATCAGGTAATGACGTTACTTCAGCAATCTTATTAACATTTCCTGTTGTAAGCCCTGAAGACTTAAACATATGTCCCATATCATTAGTTGCTACAGCAACGGTATCAAAATCTGTAATTCCCTGAGTTAAACACAAATGCTCTATAAAATTCGTCCACTCTCCACATCGGGCCTCTCCTTTTGATAACAAATAGCGTAAGCTTCTGTCATTAGCAAATGTAGACTTAGGGGAAGTGGGGGGAGGTGGTGGAGGGGTTGGTGAACTTGTACCTCTCCAGTAGCCTAGGCCTTCAGTACTCCAATCTTTGATAAGGTATGGTGTTATTCCATCAGGGCGTTTTTTGCCTTCTCTCGCTCTGGTTACTATTCTAGATTCAAATTTTTTGAATGCAGCATCCAAAATCTCTTCTTCATTTTTACCTTTGCCTTGTGCCTGATTACATCCCAGCCATAATAAGGTTTCGAGAATATTTTTTTCGGCTGATGCATTGCATTCTATTCGCATTGTTTTTAAAGGATCGCTATCAAATATAAATTTGGCATATTCAGGTTCTTTCCACGTTATATACAACTCAAAACGCACACTGCCCAATGGTGTCCATGAAATTCCATCAAGGGTATAATCAAAAATTAGTTCAAAAGGGTCAGTATCAGAAAAATATTGTACGGTATCCTTATAAGGAGTGTCGGTACTTTTAAATTCTATTGGATGCTCTTCTCCATTTGCTTTTTTAGGATGGGGCTTGTTGGCAAAGGTATATTTACCGTGTTTGTCGCGTACGCGTACCTGTATGCCGTCTATCGGCAAAATGGTAATAAAGGTGGCGGTAAATTCGAATTTCCTGCCACTGGCAAGTGTAATGGGTAACGGCGTGGGTTTTGTCGTATCCTCAGTATTTGTACGAGTTTTGAGCCAGTGGTAATATTTGCCTTTGTCTTCAAGGATCCAGAAGTTTTTATAGTCTTTAGAATCGCCTACCTCGTCATTACACACATCATAGTCGGTTTTTACGGCCACTTTGTCCAGGCTTATAATCCCGGTAGTCAGGGTGCTTTTGTCGGGTTCGCCTATTTCGAGTACGGTCAGGTTTTGTGGCACTTCTACTTCCGGGGCAATTGTTTTGTTGGTTATGCTAAAGGTAACTACCTTTTCATCACTTCCTTTTTTTATATATTTTCCTGCCGGGCTTTTTACTTTTACAACAAATTCTTCGCTTTCCTTTTTGTCTTTTACTGCGGTAAGCGCGATAGTGTTGCATTTCACCATACATTCCCCGTTAATGCACTCTTCGGGTGTGGTAAACAATGGTGTTTTATCATCTTTTTTACTGTAGATTTCCAGGGTAAGCTTGTCGCCGTTAAGCCCTTCGGTATCTAAGGTAATGTATAAAGAGGAACCGTAATTAAGCTCGCCCTGTTCGCTGGCATTGCCCTTTTTACTCCATGACGCAAGGGTTATTTTTTGATCGCAACTGCCCGAAAAAGCACAAATGGCTTTGTCGCCTTTCGTATTGGTAGCTTCGAGGTAGTAGTGGTACGAGCCTGACAATTTTTTGTTAACAGCTAGCTGTAGTTTTCGTAGGGTATCGCCCGGAATGGTGGTTAAGGTTTCTTTTTGTGATTTATCCAACACTTTCCAGGTTACTGCTTCCGGGCTATTGATTGTGGTATCGGGCACAGGTGTAATGATCAGGGAAGGGCCTGTTGTTGCCTGAGGGACCCACTCGGGTACTTCGAACAACACTTTTTCATCTGCCAGTAACACCCATCGGGTATTGGGTGCAGAAAGTTTTTGGTTGTATTTGCCCGATATGAGTTTGATACTTGCCATGGCTATAAATTTAATGTAATGCCGTTAGCATGGTACTTTTCTTTTCCTATCGCAGCAATATTTACCAACGGGTTAATTTGTGTATGGGTCTTTTTATCGGCAGTTTTACTATTGCTACTGCTCCCACTGGTTTTTTGCCCGTGTTTGTCTATGGTTATACAACCGGGCCCGCCTATAGGACAGGTAGCCTTGCTTTCTTCGGTAAGTATTTTACCGCCGTTGCTTAGGGTCACTTTTTTATAAAAATGGCTCCATCCCTGGACCACACATTTACAGGGCAGAAAGTCGCCACTGCCGTTAGGCAGCAATTTGCATTTCCCAAACGTGTTCTTTTCGCAGGTTAGCCCCAACTCTTTGTCGGTAGCAATGAGTTTTTCGCTGCCTTTTTTGTCATTGGCATAATGCCTGCTTTGTGATTTTACCTGTAACGTATCGGTTTTGGGCTCGACGCTAAAGCTGCATTTTACCGTAGCCCCGTGTACTACAATGTGTTTCTTGCTCATCTCTTAGTTTTTTAGGTTGATCTTGAAATTACTATTTCTACGGATTGTTTTCTGGAGAGCCCTAGCGTACATTTTTTATAAATGCCCTCGATACCGTTATCTTTGTTTAGAATATATTTTGCATATATACTGCCTTCTGCCGGGGTGCCGCCCTCATTATATACAGCATAATCGTTGTTGTTTTCAAAATCGGCAATGCCCCTGGTGTCTGTAAGGGTCCCTTGAAAAATAATGTCTACCGTGTCCAATTCATTTACGTATTTTTGTACTTCTATTTCTCCCGAATATTTTACCGGTTTACAATGCGGGATAAGCGGTATAAAATCATCTTTTGGGGCTTTGAACTTGTCGTAATAATTAATATGGATACCGCTAAAAAAGGTGTTTAAAAACAAATCCTGTTCCAGTGCCAGTTGTAAAAGAGTGGGCGAAGTAATTGTTTTTTCCATTTCCTGGAGATACGCATCGATCCATTCCCCTTCATAATAGTCTAACAAAGGGGCTTTGTAGTCTTTCCACTTTCTCCGGATGTCGTTAAGGTTCATTACTTCCTGCCATTTGCCCGTTACATCTACCCTAATGTGCAAAGGATACAAGGCCTGTACCGTTTTTAACGCGAGCTCGTCACTAAAGGAACTGGCTTGCTCCTCATTAACAAAACACGCGGGTTTCCTGTTGACCCCATAGACAAAACTATCTTTATATTTGCCCAAAAACTGGGTATTTACCTGGAAACTCAACGTTGTCTTTTCTTCATCTTCGCCAAAAACATATAGTACTGTATACGTTTTGTTTTTTTTATCAGGTTCAAAAAGTAATTTTTGTGCCGGGCCCAGTTTGGTTCTTATCTTATTGTTGTTTACTTTTTCTTCAAATGTGGGGTCTACGTATAGGAATTCTAAATTTTCGGGTATGTCAAGGGAGGTCAGGCATTCCCGGCCTCTGGTATAAATATTATGAAAACGGATCAGGTATTGCGTTGTGGTATTAAAAAATGAGGCTATACTTTTTACAGTATCCCCGGGTTTTATTTTATATTTTTCAAATGCTGCGGTAGGGAGGATTACACCCGGCGCATGTACAACTTTGGGTTGGTTTTCAGAAATAATAAGCTTTTTTAAACCTGAGGGAAAGTCTTTTTCTATAAGATCGGGTACTGGGCAGTACCTATTATGGAACGACCTTATTTCCTGGGGATCTATCCCTAGCCGGGCAGAAACATTAAGTAATGTATCGCCCTTTTTTATTGGATATATCTTGAATTTTGTTTCCAAGTGTTTTGGTTGCCAGATGTTTATATCACAAACATACAAAAATATTTATATAAATTGTACGGCTAAATGCAATTATTTAAATATATATTAAGAAAAATAATATAAATATTTTTATTAAAAGGTTTAAAAGTATTGTATTTATTGGTGTTTTGGCAGCATACATCAGGCCCTTGTATTTACAGTTTGCAGCTTGTACTCCTGCTTTGGGTAGTAAGCGGGAGTTGGTGTAAAGCCAATGCCTCTTTTGTACCATTTAAGATGGTTTCTGACTTATAAAGGAACAATTATGGTACTGAATTACTATTGTCCATCATTACTACTACCTGCGACAGGGATAGTAGCGGCATCCTTTTTAGCTTTTTTTTTTAAGAAAGCTATAAAGATAAAGCGAAAAGCCCGGCCGTTCGCCCTAATAAAAAGTTTACTATTATTATAATGCATTTTTTTAAAAGAAAGGTTTACAAAATTATCAAAATGCCATATATTCGCATATTATAAAATTAATACGACAATGATGAAAAAATTTATTTTATTTTTTACCATGTGCCTGCTTGCCTTTCCGGTAAGAGCAGACGAGGGAATGTGGTTCCTGATGTTTATAGAACGGCTGAACCACAGGGATATGCAAAAAATGGGTTTGCAGTTAACAAGTGAAGAGATTTACAGTATTAACAACCACAGCTTAAAAGATGCTATTGTACAGTTTAACGGTGGTTGTACTGCCGAAATCGTATCGAAAGAGGGTCTTGTGTTGACCAATCACCATTGCGGTTATGATGCTATAGCTGAATTGTCTACTGCAGAACAGAATTACCTGAAAAACGGATTCTGGGCTAAGGACAGAAAACAGGAAATGAAGCCTAAGTCGCTTTATGTACGTTTTTTTGTTAGAATGGACGATGTTTCTAAAAGGATACTGGGCCTCGTACATGATAAAATGACAGAAGCAGAGCGCGAGAAAGTGATTAACCAGGAAATTGCCAAGATCCAGAAAGAGAATGACGGTGGCGGAAAATATACGGTTTCTGTACGTCCGTTTTTTCAGGGCAATGAGTATTATTATTTTGTTTATCAGGATTATAAAGATGTTC
>DASVUQ010000390.1:0-2499 GCA_036386975.1 Flavobacterium sp.
AGTTTACTAATCAATTGTTCTCTTTCTTTTTCCTGCAGCTTTTGTTGCGTTACATCACGTTGTATAAGTATCCAATGAGTATGTTCTTTTTCTATATTAAAAACAGGTACCATCGAGAACCGTACCCAGTACTCTTGGTTGTTTTTTTTATAGCTTATAACTTCAATTTCGCATTCTACTTTATCTTTTATACATTGAAGTAATCGCTGTAATTCTTTATTATTTGACTTATGCCCATAAAAGTAGATCGGTGATTTTCCTATAGCTTCTTCATAATCAAATCCTGACATTCTGGAAAATGCTTCATTTACGTATATTATTTTAGGAATTTGATCAGCAGATGTATCCGCATCTGTAATCAAAACCGCATCTTTAGTATTGGTGATAACAGTTTCTAATAATTTAAGCCTCTGTTCCTCATTTTTTCGGCTGGTAATATCCTGCATTGCACCAATCATACGTAGAGGTGTGCCGTCATCATCCAATACCAAAAACCCTCGGTCTAATACATATTTATAGCTTCCATCCTTGCATCTAAAGCGATACTCATCCTGCCATTTTTGTATTTTTTTTTCAAGAAATGAATATAAGTTTACAGACATACGTACACTATCTTCGGGATGTATCCTGTCAAACCACCATTTAGAGCTATTTTCAATTTCTTCTTTTTCATAACCGTAGATACCCAGGATCCCTTTGTTCCAGGTAAAGATATTTTCATTTATTTTCCAGTCCCAGATAGTATCACTAGTTGCTTTGGCAACAATATCATATCTTTCTTTAGCTTCCTGAACTTCTAAATTTTTTCTTTTAAATTCTTCAAAAGCAACTTGATTATCTTTATTATTTTTTGTTAAAAAATATCTAAGGCCAATAGAAGCTATAATGATAAAAAACAAATCACGGATGAGATATATAAAAATAAAATTTCTCTCCAAGTCAATATGATCCAGTAACCTCAACGAAGCATATGCTGAGATAACTGAAATTAAGATGAGTAATAATGTAAATTTGTTTGCCTTACTTTCCATTACTCAAATATAAACAAAATAAATATTATGTATACATTTTGTTATAACTTGTGTTAAAAAGCTATATACTTCATAGCTCGGATGTTATTAACAAGGCAACGGCATATTTAATGATTTTTATGTCAAAATAAAGTGTACATTTGCAACTTCAAAAAAATACAGATGGAATCTATTAGAAATATTGCAATTATTGCCCATGTCGATCACGGTAAAACTACTTTGGTTGATAAAATTATGTACCACTGCCAACTTTTTCGTGATAACGAAAATACAGGCGACCTGATATTAGACAATAATGATTTGGAACGTGAAAGAGGTATTACCATTACCTCTAAGAATGTTTCTGTAGTTTATAAAGGCACAAAAATAAATATTATTGATACCCCCGGCCACGCGGATTTTGGAGGAGAAGTAGAACGTGTATTAAACATGGCTGACGGTGTTTGCCTTTTAGTAGATGCATTTGAAGGCCCAATGCCACAAACCCGTTTCGTTTTGCAAAAAGCGATTGACCTGGGACTTAAACCATGCGTGGTAATAAATAAGGTAGACAAAGAAAACTGTACACCCGAAGAAGTACATGAAAAAGTCTTTGATTTAATGTACGAGTTAGGCGCCACAGAAGAACAACTTGATTTCCCAACCGTATACGGCTCTGCCAAAAATAACTGGATGTCTGACGATTTTAGGAACCAGACCCAAAATATAGAACCCTTATTGGATATGGTAATTGCCAATGTTCCTGCGCCAAAAGTTTCTGAAGGTACGCCACAAATGTTAATTACATCACTAGACTTCTCCTCATTCACAGGCCGTATTGCAATCGGTCGTTTAGAAAGAGGTGTTTTAAGAGAAGGAATGCCTATTTCTTTAGTAAAAAGAGACGGTAAAATAATAAAATCAAGAATTAAAGAATTACACACTTTCGAAGGTCTTGGACGTAAAAAAGTAGAAGAAGTAATTGCAGGCGATATTTGTGCGATTGTAGGAGTAGAAGGTTTTGAAATTGGAGATACTATTGCTGATTTCGAAAATCCCGAAGCACTAAAAACCATTGCAATCGATGAACCAACAATGAGTATGTTATTTACTATAAACGATTCTCCGTTCTTTGGTAAAGAAGGTAAATTTGTAACCTCAAGGCACATCAGGGACAGGCTCACAAAAGAGCTGGAAAAAAACCTGGCCATGAAAGTAGGGGAGACAGACTCTGCAGATAAATTTATGGTTTTTGGTCGTGGCGTACTGCACTTATCCGTATTAATCGAAACCATGCGAAGAGAAGGTTATGAAATGCAGATTGGCCAGCCACAAGTTATCATCAAAGAAATAGATGGTAAAAAATGTGAACCTATCGAAGAATTAACCATCGATTTACCGGAGCATTTGTCAGGACGCGCGGTAGAATTCGTAACCATCCGTAAAGGCGAAATGTTATCAATGGAAGGGAAAGGCGAACGTATGATCG
>DASVUQ010000391.1:0-3419 GCA_036386975.1 Flavobacterium sp.
TTTTTGACTGGAAGGAAACCATGTCTTTCTCAGAAAGTATCCAGTCTGAATATTACAGGGAAATAAGTATTGAACAGTATGAAAGACTTACTTCTGTCCATAAAAATTTATATGAAAATAAACATGTTAAGTTTGAGAAAAAACTTCTGGGAAGATTGAATATACTAAAATTTAAAATTAAGTTTTTGTGTGGTTTAGTATGTAACAATGAAATCATAGAGGTTTATGAGTTTAGGGATTCTAATGACAGGTTCATCTTTATAGGAAATGATAAATCATTTTATTTTTTAACAAATGAAATGGCAAAAGGAGCTGATCTCTCGACAAACAACTCTGTCAAAGGAGAAATCATAACACAATTGCTTGATAGGAATGCAGCATTAGAATTAGAATTGAGCACCATTAAAACATCACTTCCTGATACCGTGCAAGAAGTCCTGAAAGATTATTTAGATAAAATTTCATCTATAGATTTTATAGAAAATCTGCAAAATGTAGATGAACAAACAAATATTTTAAAAACAATGTTAAATATTAATATTAATTAAAGGAATAAAAATAATGGCAATTAATTTAGAAAAAGGGCAAAGACAAAGTATTGATGCACCAAAGTTTATTATTGGTCTTGGTTGGGACAATAATTCTAGTAGTACCGGAGAAGGTTTTGACCTGGATGCTTCCGTTTTCCTGATTGGTGCAAATGGTAAAATTCCTAATGATAACCATTTTGTTTATTATAATAATATAAAATCACCAGATGGGGCAGTAACTCATACGGGAGATAACTTAACAGGCGAAGGCGATGGAGATGATGAAAAAATACAAATCGATTTATCTAAAATAGCACCAGAAATAAATGAAATTTCTTTTGTTGTAACCATCCATCATGCAGATACCAGGCGGCAAAATTTCGGTCAGATTAGAAATTCCTATATACGGATTCTTGATCAGTCGAATACAGAGTTGGTAAAGTATGAGCTTGACGAAGATTTTTCTATTGAAACAGCCGTAGAGTTTGGCAGGCTTTATAAGAGAAATAACGAATGGAAGTTTGAGGCAGTGGGGATCGGGATGAAAGGGGGCCTACAGGATTATTTAAACAAGTATAACTAACTAAAACATTATAACAGCATGGCAATTAATCTAACTAAAGGTCAAAAAATTGATTTAAGAAAAACGAGTGGGGAATCATTAACCAACTTTTGTGTTGGTGTAAACTGGGGAGCAATTGAAACGAAAGCATTTTTCGGGTTATCAAAAAACATAAAAAATATAGACTTGGATTTAAGTTGTATTTTAGTTGATGATCAAAATAAACTTTGTGATCATTTATATTCTCCTTTATACCGAATAGAAGCACTACAACAATTTGGTTTACCAAAAGGTAAATTGTTTAGTACAGATGGTGCCCTAAAACATACTGGTGATGATCTGGCTGGTGATACAGGCGGTGATGATGGTTTAGATAATGAAATTATAACGGTAGATTTATCAAAAATCGATTCCAAAGTAAATCAAATATTTTTCTTTTTAAATAATGCGGGAAATGAAGATTTTTCTCAGATACCTTACGCAAAAATCAGAATGTATGAAGGAACCCCAACACGTGTAGTTTCAGAATTTGCCTCATACAATGTGGCTTCAGATACGCAATATGTAAATAAACGCTCCATTATTATGGGTAAATTATACAAGAGAAATAATGAATGGAAATTTAGTGCCATTGGAGACCCAACAGAAGATACTTTTTTAGGCCAGACTATTCATAAAATCATACAATCTTACCTGTAATGGAAATAAAATACATAGAAGGACTAAGCGTTTCTCAAATAAGAGAAATGGTCCGGCAAGGTGGTAGATTCGTTATTTTCCCTTATACGATTTCGTTTTATAATAATGACCTTGAAGAGAAGCTCTGATATCTATTTTATCAGACCAAATGAAAACACTTTTAAATATTCTTTTGGATACTTTTTTTTAAATTTACTATTGGGTTGGTGGGGAATTCCCTGGGGCCCCATTTACACCATTGGTGCTCTTTACAATCATATTATTGGAGGTAAAGATCTAACACAAGAAGTGATGAGCCATTTAATCCAGAATGACCCTCAGGCAAACACAAGTACTTATAATATTAATGGTGTGGTAAGTTCAAACCAGGGAAGTACATACCCAAGTTAAAAATAAACTTAAAATGAGAAGACTACCTGTATATTTACTATTAGACACCTCTGGGTCCATGTCAGGAGAGCCAATTGAGGCTGTTAAAAATGGAGTGCAAATAATGATTAGCTCATTACGCCAGAATCCACAAGCAATTGAAACCGCTTTTTTAAGCGTCATTACCTTTGATAGTACGGCACGGCAAATTATCCCATTGACTGATCTGGCATCTTTTCAGATGGTCGATATTAAAGCTACCGGGGTTACCGCTCTTGGAGACGCTTTAAAATTAGTTACCCATAAAATAGAAACCGAAGTTGCTAAAACAACTACAGAACAAAAAGGGGATTGGAAACCATTGGTTTTTATTATGACTGATGGTATCCCGACTGATGACTGGCAAAACGGTCTACAGGAATTTAAAAAGTCTAAAGTGGCCTTTACAGTTGCTTGTGCAGCAGGAAGTGGTGCAGATACCAACATTTTAAAACAAATAACGGATAATGTAGTAAGTTTAGATACTGCCGATAGCGCAACTATTGGTAAATTTTTTCAATGGGTAACTGCATCAATTGGGGTAAGTTCTACCAGAGTAGAAGATTCTGGTAAAGAAGTCACGGGATTAGATGAACTACCACCACCGCCATCGGAATTAAACATTGTCGTTTAATTTCTAAAAGTAGAAATAAGTTTGGTTTTTCGATTTCTAAAAACAGGCTTTAAGGATACAAGGTAAGGACTAAAAACAAGGTTTTGTTAAGCAGATGAATTTTAATTTTAGTATAAAACGAAATGAGATCATTTTAATATTAATCATTATTTAGGAACGTAATGAGAAGACTACCGGTATATTTTTTATTAGACACATCTGGTTCCATGTATGGGGAACCGATTCAGGCTCTGAATAATGCTTTAAGTGGCATGATCAACACACTACGATCCGATGCCCAGGCCTTAGATTCACTGTGGATAAGTATTATAACATTTGATAGGGAAGTGAAGGAAATCGTTCCATTAACAGAATTGGTTAATTTTCAACTTCCTGAAATTACCTGCCCCCAAAGTGGGCCAACAAATACTGGGGCCGGTTTGGATTTTGTAATTCAACGGGTCAATACCGATGTCATAAAATCTTCTGCTACTCAAAAAGGAGACTGGAAACCGCTACTTTTTGTTTTTACAGACGGAAAACCTTCAGATATACAATTGTATAGGCAAAAGACCAATGAAATCAAGAACTTAAACTTTGGTGCAGT
>DASVUQ010000392.1:0-19834 GCA_036386975.1 Flavobacterium sp.
TAAAAAAAATTAAAGTAAAAAAACACGGCAGAAAATCCATCAGCGTATTTAAATATGGTTTAGATTGTTTGTCAAAATTTCTTTTGACAGGTTATGAACCATTGAAAAACAGCTTATTCAATTTTTTGTCATGTACTTAAGCCGTCACTATATAATTTTCCATCAATTTCATAAGGCGATAATACACCCGGAACTGCCGAAGAAGCTAAAACAGCATCTACGATTTTAGTATCGGCATCAAATATCTTTAACTTTCCCGATATCATATCCGTGCCTGTAATATGAACCTGTATTGGGAGGTCACCAATTGTGGCATCTTTAAAGACGTTTGTAAAATAATGTTTAAAAGAATCGGAATCAATCAGCCCTGCCTTTTTAAACGTAAAATGCTTCCAGTGAAAAAAATAAATGGATTTAAAAAAGCTTAAAATTTCATCCGGGCTTTTGCCGAATGCATACATTGCAGCCACAATAGCCCCTGCGCTGGAACCTGCAATTTGCAAAGGTTTTATTTCCTGCTCTTCCAGGAACCGAAGCGCTCCGGCATGTGCCAATCCTTTAGATCCGCCTCCAGACAATACTAAACCTACCGATTTAGAATGAAAATCCATCATTGTTATATACTATTACATCCACAAAAAACAGTAATTTATAACTACTTTTACAACACAAACTTCTCCATAATGAAAGACATCATTTTAAACAGCCTTCTAAAGAGTTATACCTATACGCAATATAGGAAAATTATTGCTGATTTGCTCTTAGAAAAAAAATCTACCGGTGCTATTCAGTCAGAAGATTTAACTCATTACAGTAGCCTGAATGATATCCGGATGAACAGGCTGGACAAGACTATTACTATTACTGATGAAAATAGACAAAAATTACAAGCTTTACAAAAAGAATATATCTGGCTGGTTATTTCTGAAGGCTGGTGTGGCGATGCGGCCCAATTGTTACCTATATTCAACAAGATGGCACAGTGCTCTGAAAAAATACAACTATCGATTGTTTTTCGTGATGAAAACTCGGAATTAATGAACCTGTTCCTGACTAACGGCGGAAGATCTATTCCTAAGTTGATTATTATAGACAAAGCCACTATGGAAGTCATTGCGAACTTTGGCCCGAGGCCGTCAGTAGCTGGAGCTATGATCAAAAATTATAAGCAACTGATGGGTGTTATTGATGAAAAAGTAAAAACAGATTTACAACTCTGGTACCTTAAAGACAAAGGGCTTAGTACACAAAACGAAGTCCTTGCATTACTTAAGGAATAAAATTTAAAGTAGTCAGTACGATGCTTAGACTCACACTGCTCACATAACGAAGGAATTGTAGATTAACTGGTATTGACCGTATTCAATAAAAATCAGAGGTCATTATCATTTTCAAATCATAATCCAATAATAGATTGTTCAAATGCATCGGGAGAAACAGCGTTTACAGCACTATATTCTCCAATTTTGGTACGCCGTAAAGCGGTAAGATGCGCACCGGAATGTAGTGCTTTTCCAAAATCAAAAGCAAGTGAGCGGATATAAGTGCCTTTACTGCATACAACCCTAAAATCAATTTCTGGAAGTGCGATCCTGGTAATCTCAAATTCATGGATAGTCGTTTTTCTAAACGCTATTTCCACCTCTTCTCCCGCCCGGGCATGTTCATACAAACGTATACCATTTTTTTTGATAGCTGAAAAAATAGGGGGCTTCTGGTCAATTTCGCCTATAAACTGAGTAATGGTTTCATGCACTAACGCATCATTAATATGTTCAGTGGGGAAAATAGTATCAACGGCTGTTTCTAAATCGTAAGAAGGCGTTGTGGCGCCTATATAAAAGGTACCGGTATATTCCTTGACCTGGCCCTGGAGTTCCGTAATTTTTTTAGTAAATTTCCCGGTACATACAAGCAATAAGCCAGTGGCAAGCGGATCTAAAGTACCGGCATGGCCAATTTTAATTTTTTTTAAGCCAAGTTTGTTTTTTAAAACCCATTTCATTTTGTTGACCGCCTGAAATGACGACCAATGCAATGGTTTGTCAATCAGCAGGATTTGCCCTTCCTGAAAATCTTCGGCTGTCATTAAATCATATCTAATTTCTGGATGAAAAAATGGATCAGCAACAGCGCAACACCTGCAATAATCCTGTAATACCCAAAGACTTTAAACCCATGTTTGCTTAAAAATCCAATAAAGGTTTTTATAGCTAAAAGGGCTACTATAAAAGCCACAACATTACCTATAATTAAACAGTTAACCTGATCCTGATGAAGTACAAAACCATCATTATAATAATCGTAACATTTTTTTGCAGTTGCACCCAGCATGGTAGGCACCGCCAGGAAAAAAGAAAATTCGGCTGCTGTAGTACGTGATAATTTTTGCGCCATTCCTCCTACGATACTCGCACCGCTTCTGGAAACTCCGGGGACCATTGCCAGGCACTGGAACATTCCGATTTTAAAAGCAGTAAGATAAGAGATATTCTTATTAGCTGTTTGTAGTTCTGGTGTGTCTTCAACTGCAAACCAATTGTCTACTTTCAATAAAATGAATCCGCCTATTAAAAGTGAAACAGCAACAGTAACAGGGCTCTCCAGCAAAGCATCAATTTTTTTGCTGAATAATAATCCTAAAACCACTGCCGGTATAAAAGCTACTATTAATTTAAAGTAAAAATCAATGGACTGAAAAAAGCGCCGGAAATACAAGACTACAACCGATAAAATAGCGCCCAGCTGGATCACTATGGTAAAAAGCTTCGTAAAATCATCCTGTGCAATCCCAAAAAAGGAGCTGGCAATAATCATATGCCCTGTAGAGGAAACAGGCAAAAATTCAGTTATTCCTTCAATAATAGCAAGAACAATAGCTTCTAAATACGTCATGTAATATATTTTCAGATGGTGTAATCAGACCATAACAGTCTAAATGCCAGTGTTTTTATTTTTAGGATTTTTTAAAATAGCATAAATAACTATCCCAAAACCTATCAAAACAGTAGTCGGTGCCAGGCGGATCCTTCTGAAGTTAAAGATATCATCACTAAATACGTTAGGGTCATCACTTCCGCCACCGGACATTAATATAAATCCAAGAGCGATAACTGCGATTCCGATCAATAGCAACCTATAGTTGGCCTTTTCAAAAAGAAAATCGTTTTTTGAAGTAGGTGTTTCTTTATTGCTCATATTTTTATGTATTAAAGTTTAAAGTGCGAAAGTTATATTCTAAAAATCAAAAAATCTCAAATCAAAAATCTCAAATCTTAAATTAATAAAGGTCGTCTGTCCTCAGGTTCAGGAAACGCTGTGTCGCAAAAAACGTACTGATCCAGGTAATTAAAACCCCTACAACAATAACGGCAAGTAATACCAGTCCAATAATTAACTCATCGTCTAAAAGCCCCAAAGTAGGATAATTAATATCCAGATAATACAATCCTCCTATCAAAGCCAGGACAGCCAGGACAGAACCTATAATGCCCAGTTTAATACTCCTCCAGATAAACGGTTTCCTGATAAATGATTTGGTGGCACCAACCATCTGCATGGTTTTAATAATAAAACGGTTCGAATAAATAGCCAGACGCATAGAACTATTAATTAGCAAAACAGCAATCAAAGCCAGAACGCCGCTTATTACTAAAATCCAGAAACTTACCTTTTTAATATTGTCATTAACCAGGTTTACCAATTGCTTGTCATAAACAATATCCGAAACCATCATATTCGTACGCAAACGGTTCTCAATCTTTTGGATACTATCATTTACAATATAAGCGGCTTTCAGGTTAATATCAAAAGAATTCTGTAATGGGTTAGCGCCTAAAAAAGTCATAAAATCTTCACCAATAATATCCGTATGCATTTTAGCAGCCTGTTCTTTTGTCACATAAACACTCTTTTTTACGAACCGGGCTGTTTTCAGTTCATCTTTAAAAGCATTAATAACACTATCATTGGCTTCATCTTTAAAGAAAACCGTCATCGCGATTTCTTCTTTAAAATCATCCGATAGCTTTTTAGATTTTAAAATAAAAAGGCCTAAAACACCCAATAAAAAAAGCACCAGAAAAACGCTCAGCACCACTGAAAAGTAAGACATGATCAGCCTGCGTTTTTTAAATTTATTATAAGAAGAACCCATAGTATACTGTAATTATCCGGTAAAAATAATAAACAATTTCTTTAATCACAGTTTATAACGTTCAAAGTTTTGACTTTCGTACAATAAATGTAAATTTGCCCTTTAGAAACAATTTTTTTTTTATTGAAGCCGAACAACAGTGCTTTTCTTCAATTGCAGTTCCCGCTTTCCAGCGTATCTTTTGTGCTTCCGGTAAACGGAAACCACAAAAGGATACTTCTTTCAATCGGGGCTAGATTTTAAGTTTTGTCCTTGTTTTTAAAGTAGTTCAAAAAAAGTAAAAACCAAATACAACCTGATTTTGTGCCTCGCGGCAAAACCCTATACAATGAAATACAATCCAAACGAAGTAGAAGCCAAATGGCAACAATACTGGGCAGAAAATCAAACATTTGCCGCAGAAAACAACTCTGGCAAACCCAAATACTATGTCCTCGATATGTTTCCTTATCCATCAGGGGCAGGTTTGCACGTAGGGCATCCGCTGGGTTATATCGCTTCAGACATTTATGCACGTTACAAGCGGCATAAAGGATTTAATGTGTTGCATCCGCAGGGCTACGACAGTTTCGGTTTGCCGGCAGAACAATATGCCATACAGACCGGGCAGCACCCCGATAAAACTACCAAAGAAAATATTGCGCGTTACCGTGAGCAACTGGACAGGATTGGGTTTTCTTTCGACTGGAGCCGTGAAGTACGCACCTCTGATCCTGAATACTATAAACATACGCAATGGATTTTCATCCAATTGTTTAATTCCTGGTATAATAAAATAGCAGACAAAGCTGAAGACATTGCCACATTAATAGCAATCTTCGAAAAAGAAGGCAATGCCACCGTCAATGCAGTATGCGATGAAAACAGTACTTCGTTTACAGCAAACGAATGGAATGCCTTCTCAAAAGAACAACAGGAAAAAATATTGTTACAATACCGTTTAACATACCTGGCAGAAACCGAAGTCAACTGGTGTCCGGGACTAGGGACCGTTTTAGCCAATGATGAAATTGTGAATGGTGTTTCCGAACGTGGCGGCTTCCCGGTCATCCGCAAAAAAATGACCCAATGGAGTATGCGTATTTCAGCGTATGCCGAAAGGTTACTCCAAGGATTAAATGATATTGACTGGACCGAATCTTTAAAAGAAAGCCAGAGAAACTGGATCGGAAAATCGGTTGGTGCCGAAATATATTTCCCCATCCTGACCTTCCCCAAAGGGGAAGTAAACCAAACCGGCAAAGAATACGGTTATATGACTGGGGGAAATTATTCGCATTTGCTGTTAGAGAAAGCAAAAGAAATGAGGGCCAATCCAACAGATGCCGAAAAGATAGTATGGTCACACCTAAAATCTAAAGGTTTAGAACATAAATTCAGACAACAACATCTAATTGATGATTTTATCGTTGATTTTGTATGCCTTTCTAAAAAACTAATTATAGAAATCGACGGAGGTTACCACAACCTCCCCGAGCAAATAGTACTTGATAAAGCAAGAACAAGTATTCTCGAAGAAAAAGGATACTATATCCTGCGGTTTACCAATAAAGAAGTAATTAGTAATATTGACACTGTCCTTTCAAAAATAAAACAAGAATTAGATACCCGCAAAGACTATAAAGAATCCGATGCCGCCACGTCACCCTCTCCTTTGGAGAGGGCCGGGGTGAGGATATTTACCACACGTCCAGACACAATTTTTGGCGTTACATTCATGACACTGGCACCGGAACACGAACTGGTTTCAAAAATTACCACTCCCGAACAAAAAGACGCAGTAGAAGCGTACATTGATGCTACTACAAAACGTTCTGAACGAGAGAGAATGGCCGATGTAAAAACGATTTCCGGTGTATTTACAGGAGCGTATGCAGAACATCCGTTTACAAAAGAGCCTATTCCTGTGTGGATTGGCGATTATGTGCTTGCAGGTTACGGAACAGGCGCTGTTATGGCTGTACCGTGTGGTGATGAAAGGGATTATGCTTTTGCTCATTTCTTTAAAGGACAGCAGGGCATGCCGGAAATTAAAAACATATTTGTCCCCCTAGCCCCCGAAGGGGGGACCATAGCCGATACGTCAGATGAGTTGCTCAAAGAAGGGGCTTTTACTGCCAAACACGGGTTTGTTTTAAAAAATTCCGATTTTTTAAACGGATTGGGCTACAAAGAGGCAACCCAAAAAGTGATTGTAGAATTAGAAAGAATCGGCTTGGGAAAAGGAAAAACCAATTACCGCTTGCGGGATGCGGTTTTTTCGCGTCAGCGGTATTGGGGCGAACCGTTTCCGGTATATTATGTAAATGGTTTACCGCAAATGATCGACAAGCAATATTTGCCGATCAGGCTTCCCGAAGTAGAAAAATACCTGCCGACAGAAGATGGGCAACCACCATTGGGCAACGCAAAAGAATGGCATTGGCTAATCGACGAAAACGGAAATGGAAAAATCGTTTCTAAAGACGTTTTCGAGAACTCCCCCTTTGGGGGCGGGGGGGAATTAGAATTAAACACGATGCCGGGCTGGGCAGGAAGTTCGTGGTACTGGCTACGTTATATGGATGCCCGTAATGAAGAAGAATTGGTCAGTAAAGAAGCCGAGGCTTACTGGCAAAATGTCGATTTATATATCGGCGGAAGCGAGCATGCGACCGGCCACTTATTGTATTCCCGTTTCTGGAACAAATTTTTAAAAGACCGTGGTTTTATTACGCAGGAGGAACCATTTAAAAAGTTGATCAATCAGGGGATGATTTTGGGGATGAGTGCGTTTGTTTATGGAGTTTGGGTATCATTTTCTAATTATAATTCTTTTAATGAATTAGAGGCTGAGAGTAATGAAATTGCTGAAGATGATATTAGACCTTTTTTATTATTATTATCAAAAGAAAAATATGAAGAAGTAAATGTTAAAGAACTAGAAAAATGGGTTCTTAATAAATATCCAAATTCGATAATTATTTCTAAAAGAGATAAAAATATTTCAACTAAGAATGTATTTAATTTTTCAGCTTTTAAACAACATGTAGACGTTTCCTTTGTAAATACTTCAGACGAATTAGATATTGAAAAATTTAAAAATTGGAGAATGGAAAATTACAATGTTGAGCTATTTGAAAGTGGAAAATACGTCGTCGGTCGCGAGGTCGAAAAAATGTCTAAATCCAAATATAATGTCGTAACCCCCGATGACATTTGTAACGAATACGGTGCCGATACCTTACGTCTCTACGAAATGTTTTTAGGTCCGTTGGAGCAAGCAAAGCCTTGGAATACAGCAGGCATTTCGGGCGTGTTTGGGTTCCTTAAAAAATTGTGGCGTCTGTATTTTAATGATAATGGCTTTATTGTCACCAATAATCCCGCAAGTAAAGAAGCTTTAAAAACACTTCATAAAACCATTAAAAAAGTACAGGAAGATATTGAAGGCTTCTCATTTAATACCTCGGTAAGCCAGTTTATGATTTGTGTCAATGAATTAACTGCGATGCAATGTCATGAAAGGGAAATCCTGGAACCGCTAGCCATTTTAATTTCTCCTTATGCGCCGCATATTGCAGAAGAATTATGGTTCCAATTGGGCCATACAGGAAGCATTGCCGAAGTACCATTCCCGGAATTTAATGCGGCACATCTAGTAGAAAACAGTAAAGAATACCCGGTATCATTTAACGGAAAAATGCGTTTTACGATACATCTCCCGTTAGATCTGACGGTAGCCCAAATTGAAGAAATGGTAATGAAAGACGAAAGGACAATAAAACAATTGGATGGAAAAACGCCAAACAAAGTAATCATTGTTCCAGGAAAAATCATTAATTTAGTGGGGTAAGAATTTGCATTTAACTGTAAATCGTAAGATGTATAATTGGCTTATATTATCCTGAAAAATATTTACAAATATTTAACCAATGCCAGAATGGCATTATCTTATTTTGGCGTACAATTTGATACTTATTAATAAAATTATTTAAAAAATTATGGGATCAAGTTATTTAATATTGGCAGGTGCCATTATGCTTTTAAGTTGGCTGGTAAGCTACCGGTTAAAGAGCAAATTTAAAAAATATTCTAAACTCCGGTTACAAAATGGCATGTCGGGTGCAGAAATAGCAGAGAAAATGTTGGCTGATCATGGCATTCGTAATGTTAGGGTTATTTCTACCCCGGGAAGGTTGACAGATCATTACAATCCGGCAGACAGGACTGTAAACTTAAGTGAAGCAGTTTATAATGAAAGAAATGCCGCCGCAGCGGCCGTCGCAGCTCATGAATGCGGACACGCGGTACAGCATGCTGTAGCTTACAGCTGGTTGGAACTACGTTCTAAATTGGTCCCGGTGGTAAGTGTAGCTTCTAATTTTGTACAATGGATTTTGCTGGCGGGTATTTTAATGATTCGTACTTTTCCTGAGTTATTATTAGTGGGAATTGTTATTTTTGCAGCAACCACTTTGTTCACTGTTATTACATTACCGGTAGAATATGATGCGAGTAACCGTGCACTGGCATGGCTTAAAAATAAAAATATGCTGAACCAGTCCGAATATGCAGGAGCCGCAGACTCGCTTAAATGGGCCGCAAGAACGTATGTTGTTGCCGCTATTGGATCAATTGGTACTTTATTGTATTATATTATGATCTATAGTAACAGAAGGTAATGCTTCTAAAAAATATAAATCCGCATTGAAAAGTGCGGATTTTTTTTAGGAGCTTTTTCCCGCTATTCGTTACAATCCACGCGAAAAGCGTGGGATTTTGCTTCGCCAGTTCGCTATTGCTCGAGTCACTACTATCGGGGCTAGGATTTATAGCTGGATCTGTCTTTCAATTTGCTGGTCTAAAGATATAAACGTTTCAGTCCTGGAAACGCCTTCGATGGCTTGGATTTTGGTATTGAGCAAATGCATTAAATGCTCATTGTCCCGGCAGATTATTTTTATTAGGATAGACCAGTTGCCCGTGGTGTAATGGCACTCTAATATTTCGGGTATTTTTTTTAATTCGCGTACTGCTTCCGGGTTCCGTGCTGCTTTGTCAAGATAAATGCCAACAAATGCCATAGTGCTATAACCTAAAATTTTATTGTTAACTATAAATTTAGAACCTGATATCACTCCGGACTGTTCCAGTTTACGAAGCCTTTGATGAATGGCTGCGCCTGAAATCCCGATTTTATGGGCTATCTGAAGAATAGGTTTCCTGGCATCTTCCATGAGGCTACGCAGGATTTCTTTGTCTATTCCGTCTATTTCTACCTGAAGCGAATTGATTTTCATGAGTTATGATATTTAAGCATACAGCCATTATAGATTGTATTTGAAAAGTAAATATATAAAAAAGGGCTCTTGCTAAAGCAAAAATCATTTTAGCCCTGATAGTAGTGGAAATCCCACGCTTTTTTGCGTGGATTGCAACGAATAGCAGGAAATAGCTCCTAATAAATAATTTGAGCTTTATAGTTTATCGGGATTATACCCGAAATAAGGCATTTCTTTTTCTTTAAAAATAACACCTAGTGTTTCGAGTTCTTTAAGTATAGGCCCGTATACTTCTTTGGTTATAGGAAGCTGTACCCCGGGGGTTTTTATGTTGCCGTTAAGGATTTGTAACGTGGCCATCGCAACGGGCAGGCCCACGGTTTTTGCCATAGCGGTATAGGTTTGGTCGTCTCCTATACATACCATTTTTGAGTCGATTTGTTTTTGCTCCCCATTCATTTCGTAGCCGAACTTATGGTACATTACAATCATATCTTTATCATCGGGTTGCAGTGTCCAGCTGTCGGTAAGGATTTTTTCGAGGATTTGCGCCGGGGTTGCATTTTTGATGCCTACAATTTTTTTGGGATTAAAAATATCGAGTTCCAGCAGTTTGTCCCACATAATGTCGTCCTGCTCGATCCCCAGGCTAAGGCGGAGTTTGATTTCGACTGAATCTGTAGGGTGGTACGGCAGGAATAAATTGGTAAATTCTCTATAAGATATGGTTTCTGAATTGTCGATAGTATAAGTATCATCTGTCATGCCCAACTGCACGAACATATTCCACGCCTTGGAGTACCCCATACGGCGAATGGTCCCGCGGTACAACGTGAGTATGTCATCAAGGCCATAAATGCTGCGGTATTTTAAGGAATCACGGTTGGCATAACCTTCGAATTTCCCGTAGCCTTCGACTTCCAGAAATTCGGTCCTCCGGAATAATTTATGATAGGGAATATATTTATAAGTACCTTCCTGAATAAACTTGGCTGCCCCACCCTGCCCTGCCAAAACTACATTTCGCGGTGCCCAGGTAAATTTATAATTCCATAAATTGGTATCTGATTCGGACGCAACCAAACCACCACAAAATGATTCGAACAAGATCATCTTTCCGCCTCTGTCACGGATTTCATCAATGACTTTCATGGCACTCATATGATCGATACCTGGATCAAGGCCTATTTCATTCATGAAAATAAGGTTATTTTCTTTCGCTTCGGGATCAAGTGCCTGCATCTCATCGCTAATATAGGAAGCAGTAACCATGTGCTTTTTGTAAAGGATACAATCCCTGGCTACTTCTATATGCAGATTGGCCGGCAACATAGAGATAACAATGGCTGCTTTTTGGATTTCTGATTGTCTTTGTTTTTGATCAAATACGTTGAAGGCAATGGCTGTAGCGTTAGGATGATTATTGGCTTTTTTCTTTGCCAGTTCTATAGAAAGGTCGCCAATAGTAAGGTGGAGCTGTTCTGATTGTGATTTATCTAAAAGGTATTGTATTAAAGAAGAAGCAGAACGCCCAGCCCCAATAATCAGAATGTTTTTCATTTTTTATATTTATCACACAAATGTAATAATTTGTTATATTTTTATAGAACTAAATCCAAAGGAATCTTTTTTAAATGTCAAGTGTATGTTTAACTTTACTAAAAAGTACAGGAATGAATAGGAAAATCATCTTAACGGGATTATTATTTGGGATTATTGCCATTGTCTTAGGTGCATTTGGGGCACATGCTTTAAAAAAAGTGTTGACTGTAGATGCTTTGGCAACGTTTGAAACTGGTGTAAAATATCAGATGTACCATGCGTTGTTCTTATTATTTTTAGGATTAAGTGATTTTATTGATTTAAAAACGAAGAAAATACTTTTTCTTCTAACCGTTTTAGGGACATTATTCTTTTCAGGTTCCATTTATCTACTGGCAACAAATGCGCTTACCTCTTTTGATTTTAAAATTATCGGATTCATAACTCCTATAGGCGGATTGTTGCTAATCTTAGCATGGACGGGATTATTTTTATCTATTTTGAAAAACAAATCATAAAATTATAATAAACTATAACGTTGTAGAATTTAATTTTTACTTTTGTCGCTAAATAACACACTTTAAATAATTTAGTTTTTATGAATAAAGATGCTTTGTTTACGAAATCGATTTCGCTGGAAGATGTAGGTATTAAAAACGCAACTGTTTTGTATCAGTTATCACCAGATGAATTGCACGATATAACCATTGAGTCAGGACAGGGAGTTACTACATCAACCGGTGCCTTAGCCATAAATACAGGTGAATTTACAGGAAGGTCCCCAGAGGACCGTTATATTGTAAAAGACAGGATTACAGAAGATAAAGTGTGGTGGGGTAAAGTAAACATTCCCTTTTCATCTGAAGCATTCGATCAATTGTATAATAAAGTAACAGCCTACCTTTCTGATAAAGAAATTTTTGTAAGAGACAGTTACGTTTGTTCCGACAAGAATTACAGGCTCAATGTAAGAGCGATAACGGAAACTGCGTGGTCTAACTTATTTTGTTATAATATGTTCCTACGGCCTGAAGTTGAAGAACTGGAAAGTTTTTCTACAGACTGGCATGTGGTATGTGCCCCCGGATTTATGGCCGATCCAGCTGTTGACGGAACAAGGCAACATAATTTTGCGATACTCGATTTTAGTAGAAAAATTGCTTTAATTGGCGGTACCGGTTATACTGGTGAGATGAAAAAAGGCATTTTTTCTGCACTGAATTTTATTCTTCCGGTAGATAAAAACACCCTTCCGATGCATTGTAGCGCCAATGTTGGGGACGACGGAGATACGGCTATTTTCTTTGGCCTTTCAGGAACAGGAAAAACGACGTTATCTGCAGATCCTAAACGTAAACTAATTGGTGATGATGAGCATGGATGGACCAATGAAAATACGGTGTTTAATTTTGAAGGGGGTTGCTATGCAAAAGTGGTAAATCTTACAGAAGAAAATGAACCGGATATTTTCAGGGCTATAAAAAAAGGTGCTGTTCTTGAAAACGTGGTATTCAAAGCTGGAACTAATGAAGTAGATTTTGAAGATGTGTTCATTACTCCCAATACCCGTGTAAGTTATCCTATTTACCATATTGATAATATACAACCGGGTTCTATTGGGCAAAACCCTAAAAATATATTTTTCTTAACCGCTGATTCTTTTGGCATTTTACCTCCGATTTCTAAATTAACACCGGGCCAGGCTGCCTATCATTTTATTTCCGGATATACCGCAAAAGTGGCCGGGACAGAAGCAGGTGTAACAGAACCGCAGCCTAATTTTTCTGCCTGTTTCGGTGCACCTTTTATGCCGTTACACCCTACAAAATACGCCGAAATGTTAAGTAAAAAAATGAAAGATTCCGGTGTAAAAGTATGGCTGATCAACACAGGATGGACTGGCGGCCCTTATGGCACAGGGAGCCGTATGAAACTGAAATATACTCGTGAGATGATCACTGCTGCACTTAATGGCGATCTTGATCATGTAGAATATGTAGATCATAAAGTATTTGGAATTGCTAAACCACAATCCTGTCCTAACGTTCCAAAAGAAATACTTAACCCGAGGAATACTTGGGAGGATAAGGACTTATACGACATAAAAGCCGTAGAATTAGCAAAGAAATTCAAAGCCAATTTTGCCAAATTTGAAGAATTTGCGAATGAAGAAATTTTATCCGGAGGACCGCTTGTTTAACTTGTTATATATTTTAATTATAATTCAGATGATCCCGGTTTAACAATCGGGATTTTTTTTTGCTTTATCCTGATGTATTATTTTTTTATCATTTATTTGAAAAATAATATTAATATTACCTCATGAAAATATTATCATGAAAAAAATAACTACTTTGATTATTGCATTTGTTATACTCATTTCCTGTAATCAAAAACCAGAATATAGAGCTATAACCGTTAGCAATAAATATACTATAGAATTACCTGAGTTTTTATCTGAGGGAAAGAATTTACATGATGACGCTTCATTACAATATCAGAATCTTTTTAAAGAATTTTATGTTATTGTAATAGATGAACGTAAAGCAGATTTCCCTAATCCAGAGGAGATGGATCTAAATGCGTATACTTCTATTGTAAAAGAAGGTATGGAATCCTCAATAGAGGAAAGTGTTACTTCTACAATAAAAGATACTTTAATTAATGGTATGAAAGCAAAGTTATTTTCTCTTTCGGGAAACTATCAGGAGCTGGTATATTCTACGAGTTTGCATATTTGGAAAGTAATAAAAGTTTCTATCAAATTATTACATGGACACTGCTTAAAAAGAAAGACAATTATAAAGAAGAAATGAAAAGAATATTTACCTCCTTTAAAGAAGTTAAAATGAGAAGTAAATAAAAGTACTCTTCAAGTATTAGAGTGAGACTATTTAAGCATGACTTCAAAAAAAAATTAAAAAAATAAACAGGAGGCTATTTTACCACTTGTAAAACAACCTCCTGTCCAAACATGTAATTAATCTAAAATCTAATTTTTTACAATGGCATCTTCTTTCCAGGTCTTAACTGAAGCTATTCTGCTGTCAGAATAATTTACCTCACTTAAATTGTTTTTATTCCAAAAAAACCATTTACCTGTTTTCTGACCTTCATTGTATTCTGCAATTGCTTTTTTATTGCCTTTTTCGTCATAAGAAGTCCATTGCCCATGTACTTTGCCATCTTTATAAAACCCTTCCTGGCTTACTTTTCCATTGCTATGAAAATAGGTTGATTTTACTAAATTGCCTGCTACTTCATGTTTAGGCTCCACTTGAGCGAAAATCATTCCTGATATTAACATTGCTCCTACAATCATATACTTTTTCATGTTTAATGTTTTTAATTAATAAATTATTTTAGAATTACGCAGGTCTTTACATAACCATTACATAACAAATATATTAATTAATTTACATTAAAAAAACTTTTACTTAACAATTTGGTAACATTAATTGGAATTAACATTATTTAGTAAATTTTTATTGAATTTGATAGATGTAAACGCTTAAAAGTAAACAGAGCATAATGGCAAGGCGCTCCTGATCCTATTTTTTTCAGCATCCGGAATAGGATTTCCAACCAAAATAAGTGTACGCAACCGTATTAGCGAATTTATTTTTTCAGGTAATTTTGATATCTGGTTGTTTGACAGGGAAAGTAATTCTAAGTTTTTTAATTGCGACAGTTCATCAGGCAGATGCTCTAATCTATTGCCGTTCAGCATTAGCGTTTTGAGATTTTTAAGATTGGCTACTGTGCGAGGAAAAAACCTCAGTTGATTGTATTCTAAACTTAAAACTTCTAAGGAAGGTAGTTCCATCCAGTTTTCGTCAAGTTCATTAAGCTGGTTATAGCCTAAGTTTAGGGCTTTCAATTTTTTTAGCCTTGAGATTGTCATTGGCAGATGGCTAAGCTGGTTATTGTCCATATCCAATACCTCAAGTTGCTGGCAATACCCTATTGCTCCGGGTAAGAAAGTCAAGGAATTTAGTGAAAAGTGCAGGAATTTCAGCTTCCGGAGTTTCCTAAATTCTTTAGGAATATCCGAAATCATATTGTTAGACAGGTCCAGGGAAACCAAATTTCTTAGTTGCCCGATACGTTGCGGGATATACTGTAGCGCATTTTGTTTTAGGATCAGGGTTTCGAGTTTTTTTAAAGATAAAAGTGATTCATCCCATTGACCTAAATGGTTCTGCATCAGGTTTAAGAAGCGCAAGCCGTTTAATTTATAAAATTCTTGCGGCGTATGAAATACATTTTGGGCCCTTAAATTCAATTGTGTAGCTTTTCCTGAAGCTAAAGCTTCATTTGTACTAAAGAATACTATTCCCTGTAGCGGATTTGCGTGCTGGCTGAAACACGCCATAGTCATGAAAAATAAAAACAAAAAGACATTTTTTTTCATGGTAATAAATTAATAATAGTTGTGATACAAAAAGGACCGGTATAAATACCGATCCTTAAATATTAAAATAATTGACGAATTAATTAACTTTTATTACTTTATAAGTCCCTGTTTTCGAACCTACAGTAATTTTAACGAGCACTACCTGATTTGCAGATAAATTTGAAAGATTCAGATCTACTTTTTGATTGGATCCTGTACTCTGGATTTTAGAAACACTACAAATAATTCTTCCCAAAAAGTCAACAACCTCAATTGTTATATCCTGTCCTGCTGCTTCATTAAACTCTAATACCACTTCTCCCTTTGTTGGGTTCGGATAGATCTTTACCCTATTTCCTAATGTATTGGCAGTATTGTCTGTATTAAGCGTCTCTTCCACCAGGATATAATTTGTCCTTGACACCTGGCTGCCTCCTGCAACATTAGAGGTAGCCAGTGTTACACTGTAAGTACCGGCAACAGGGTAAGTTACTGTTGGCGAAGCCGCTGTTGAAGTTGCAGGTGTGCCTCCTTCAAAAGTCCATGACCGGGAACTAGGGTTGTTTGTACTTAAATCCGTGAAAATTACCATTCCCCCTCTTGCAATTACCTCTGTGTCTGCAACAAAATTAGTCTGTGGCGCCTGCATCCCAAGATTTTCACTTAATGCGAACACTACTGTTGCCGAAACATTAAACCTGACATCAGTAAAAGTAGCATCCTGCTGCGGGCTATTGTTGCTATTAGGATGTTGTACTGAATAGAAACCATATTTATAATCGGGTGAAAAAGTTAAACCTGTTGGTTCAGACCCCGCTGGCATCGAACCAAAAAGCAATACCTGAGGATTATTTTGTGTGTGGTTAGGGCGTACCACCCACATGTAATTAATGCCCGAGGTTTGGTCTTGCAGCACCCATAGATTGCCTTTATCGTCAAACGTTAAGTTGTCATTTCCGCTGCCCCAAGGTGTCATTACACTTCCGGTTGCCGTTGTAATAGGATAAGACATACCGCCCACAAAAGTCTCAAATTCTGAAACTGTAGCCCCGTTATCTTTAAAACTATAAACCCTATTCTTTCCTTTCGAAGTAAAATAGATTTTTCCATCAATCGGGCTGATTTCACAATCTTCCACACCGTTAAAGTTAGTTCCTCCTAAGTCTCGCGCAGCAGTTGCTAAAGTATTTCTATCTTGAGCTGTCGCATTAGGAACCTGAATCCATCTTGCTGTACTGGAACTGGGTTCGTCATCAGAAAGTGGTAAGTCTAATCTCAAAACATAAACGGTTCCAGAACTAAGGTTCCCTGGCGTATCCGCCACAAATTTGTAAACGCAATTAGTCCCACCGTCTTCACCATAATAAGCCGTTCTATTATCATTGGCCACAACAATATTTTCATGGTTCATTCTTCCCAATGCCCAAAGCTTTTCTTGTTTTCCGTTACCATATTCTTTGACCTGCTTCGTCACAGGATCAATTTCAACAAGCCACCCCCGGTCCTGGTATCCGTCACCATTAGTATCTCCTGAAGCTGTATCCTCTTCCGCAGTAATAACGGTACCCCAGGGCGTGATTCCTCCAGAACAATTTCTTGAAGTTGTTACCAGGTCTCTATTATACATATTTACAGCCTGGGTTGCATCTTTGATCCATAATAACTGTTGTTCATCAAAATGCAGATCAATGATAGAAACCCCTCCTGGTGTATTTTCGTGGTTTACGGAAAGATAGCCTGATTCGCTATTGGCAGATGGAACAAAAGCTGTAAAATCATGCATGCCAGGAACATTTCCTGTCCCTGTTGTATAGGCTTCGCCTTGTTTAAAAAGCATCTGGAAGCGGTGTGCCTGAGGAATGGTCATTTTGTTAGTTGGCGATGTAGGCGGGATTGAAGTAAAACAACCAATGTGTGGCTGGTCACAACTTACATTCAGAGCAGGAACAACATCTTTTATGTACAAATCAAAACCTAAGTCTGAGCTTCGATTATCACGGTTGTGTACTTCGACAGAAATCCTATTGACACCTTGCCGGAAAATTGATTTTGGGAATTCAAGTGTGTAATATAGTTTTTCGCTTGCTCCTTCTATTGTGGTTGATGAGTTAGTAAGATAATTTATAGGCCCTGTAGGCATATTATCCCTAAAAAGTTCAACCCCGTTGACATAAACAACAGCACCATCATCTCTTCTTAATCCAAATTGCACAGCATCTGCTACATCGTTTAAATTAATAATAATGTCTTTAGTAAAATAAGTTGTAATATACCTAGAAGTGCTAGGCCCAGATGCCACTATAGTATTCATTGGATCGCCGTAACCTAGCGGTGCATTACCAACCTGCCAATTCTGATTGTCGAATAAAAGTTGGCTCCAGGGAAGCGCATCAAGGCTGGTGCCGTTATCTAAATAACTCCATTGGGAATCCTTAAGTAAAGGATATGCTGTTGGCGCTAAAACTCTATTCCCTGAATTAGTCTGAGCTGACATGCTATTATTAAAAGAGAATAAAAGTGACAGCAGTAAAAAAAATAATTTTGTTTTCATTAATTAGAAAAATTAGTTAAATGAAATAATTTGTTATCGTCAAAATTAGGCTACATAGCCTTAGCCCGGTTTGATAAAATATTAAGTTTGTATTAATAAAAGGTAAATTTTAAAAAAACTAATACAATTGGTATTTTCTACATCTATTAACTTAATTATAGAATATTACAATCTTTAAGAAGTTTATGCTAAGTAATAATAAATTATCTGCTTGTTTAATATTTACAATTAATATAGATAGCTAATTTTAATGTTATAAAATCGTTATTTGGAGTGCAGACTAAACAATCATCAGCATAAAAATAGTTACTCATTGCTATTGAAATATAAAACACAAACTATAACTAATCACTTATTTTCTAAAGGAATGTCATTTAATGATTTTATAAAAGAGATAAGTGCTGCTTTTTCCTTTTGTGAAAGTTCAAGTGGTTCTGGAGAAAGTGTCTGGTTGTGAACAAGAACTCCCAGTCCTTCACCACCACCTTTATCATAAAATTCTATTACATCTTCAAGTGTTTTATAAGCCCCGTTATGGAAATAAGGTGGGGTAAGATCTGCATTTCTAATAGTAGTTGTTTTAAAAGACTTTTCATAGATCCAGGCATATTCGCTGGAAATTTTATTAGCCCAACGGCCTTCATCGGCATCTAATTCAGGCAGGGATGATTTAGAATCGGCCAAAACACCTAAGATTTCAGTTTCACTATCACTATAATAAGGAGGTACAAGTCCGGAAAAGGTGGGGGCAAAATGACAGGTAGCACAATTGGCCTTACCCATAAAAAGATTAAATCCGTTTTTCACTTCAGGATCAATTATTTTAGTTTCATTCCGTATATACTGGTCCAACGAACTATTAAAAGAACGCAATGAAAGTACATAAGAAGCCAGTGCTTTCGAAAAATTCTCCCGCGTGATGCTGCTTTTACCGAATGCTTTTTTAAACTTCTTTATATAATTGGGATTGGCCTGTAGCTTTTTCAGGATATTATTATAAGAAGTATTAAACTCATCAGAACTAAAAATTACATGTTCCACTTGCTGTTCGAGTGTAAAAGCCCTTACATCATAAAAATAGCGATCTGCGTATACAGAATTTACCAGTGACGGAGCATTTCTTAAAACCGTTTTTCCCTGGACACTGCTCAAAGATGTAATATTTCCATCAGCAAAGCCCTTATCGGGTTGATGGCATGTAACACAACTCATATTTTTACTATTACTAAGAATAGGGTCATAAAACAGTAGTTTGCCCAAAGTCCTTACATCTTCATTGTCTTCTCCTTCCTTTAATTCTGAGAAAAAGTAAGGGTTTAGAAAATTGTCTGAAAAGATAGATTTGCTTTTAGAATTCCAGGAAGAAGAAGTTGTTAAGAATTCAGGTATTTTTTCAATCTGAAAACTACTCAACTGATTGTAAAGTGGATCAATATAAAGTTTCAAAAAATCCAGCCTGTCCAGATTTTCAAACGAAGCTTGCCGTAAAACAGCAATAGACTGTTCAAAAAGCTTTTCAACCTGGTCTGCATTTTTACTATTGCCGTGTTTAAGGTCATGTACAAAAAGATTATGCATACCTTCAAGTGAGGCCACAGCTTCGGGAATAGCATTTAAAGACCCCGGAGTGTCAAAACCTGTAAGGCCTAATGTGTAAATCCGGATTAGCTGCAGGCGCATTGCGATAGCTAAATTACTTATTGGTACATTCTGAATATTTTCATAAAGAATACCATAACTGGTCATAAGCCTTTTACTGATAGATGCAATATTGTTCTTATTCTCATTTGCTTCGGGAGAAAATATCATCTCATCCAGGACCTGCAACCCTTCCGGTTCCAGCACTTGGGCACTCGTTCCTGTTTTTTCTATGTGAAGTAAAGGTGCGCCATTGAAATGTTTATCGGCGTAATCGGCGTAATGGA
>DASVUQ010000393.1:0-2067 GCA_036386975.1 Flavobacterium sp.
ATCTCCGTCAAATGGTGCAAATATAAACCCTTCTTCATGATAATCTTCGACAACATGTAATGTGGCATCTTTTTGAAAAAGACCGATAACAGAATTGCTATCAGGTTTGTTATAGACTACAAACGGTAATTGTTTTTGGAATTGTGCCCGGATCTTTTTAAAAATCATTTTGTATCAATATGTGTTTTGGCCAAAACCATGTTAGTCAGTTTGCACAACGAAATTAAGTTATTCTCTTCATCAGTAATCTTAATTTCCCATAAGTGGATGCTTCTTCCCTTGTGAATAATCCTTGCTGTTGCAAATACAGTTCCTTTCCTTTTACTTTTAAGATGGTTCGCTGAAATTTCAATGCCCCGTATTTCAAACGCTTCTGGATCTGTAAATAACATTGATGCGGCACTGCCCACACTTTCGGCTAAAGCAACAGTGGCACCACCGTGCAATAAACCCATTGGCTGATGAACCGTTGGATTAACAGGCATAGTGGCTACAAGATAATCTTCGCCTGCATCAATATACTCAATATTTAAAGTACGCATCAGTGTATTTTTTGACATTTCATTACACAGGGATAGTATGGCTTCCTTATTCATCACTGGATTTTTTACAATGCAAATTTATAAAAAATAAAGCACTACAACAGGAAGTAAGGACTATTACAATTATTAAAGAAATAATAATCAGTTGTAAAAAAGTGATGGCAAATATGTTTTTACTATTTTTACACAAAACTTATCACTGTGCGCAAGATTATTTTTATAGCTTTAACCGGAATACTAATTTCCCTTTTTTCCTGTAGGGAAGATTTTAGTTTTGAGCCTAGTACGGGCCAACTAGAATTTTCTAAACAGACCGTCTATTTAGATACGGTGTTTAAAAACATTGGCTCCAGTACTTACCAACTCAAAGTATACAACCGAAGTAACAAAGACATTGCTATTCCTGTTGTGCAATTGGGTAAAGGTTTAAATTCCAAATACAGGATAACAGTCGACGGCATACAGGGCAATGACAATAAAATCTTTAATAATGTTGAATTGCTGGCAAAGGACAGCCTTTTTATCTTTATTGAAACTACTGCCGATGTAACCGATACCAATCTCGACGATTTTCTTTATACAGATTATATCCAGTTTGATACCGGTGAAAAACTGCAAAAAGTAGACCTTGTTACGCTTGTTAAAGATGCCTATTTTATCTATCCAAGGCGTAACAATGATATTTATGAGACAGTACCCATTGGTATTAACGAGGATAATACCATTACTATGATCAAAGGAAGGGATTTAGTAGGAGACCATCCGGAAAATGGTAATGAATTTATCTGGACCAGTGAAAAACCATATGTGGTTTATGGTTATGCCAGTGTTCCGGCTAATACAACACTTGTGGTTGATGCCGGGGCCCGGGTTCATTTTCATGCTAATTCCGGTCTTATTGTACAGGAAAATGCCACGTTAAATATAATTGGAAGCAGCTCCGCAACAGCCGATTTAGAAAATGAAGTTATTTTTGAAGGCGATCGTTTAGAACCATTTTTTGATAATGTTCCCGGACAATGGGGTACTATTTATTTAAGACAGGGAAGTAAGGACCATACGATTAATCATCTGACTCTGAAAAACGCGAATGTGGGTTTGTTAATTGACAATAATGTGGGAACAGCTACTATTACCAATACTCAGATTTATGATTGTTCAAATGTTGGTATTTACGCTAGGTTCGCAAAAATCGAGGGATATAATATTGTTATCAATGCTGCAGGTCAGGCGGCACTGGCATGTACTTTAGGCGGAAATTATAATTTCAAACACTGCACCTTTAACAATAACTGGCCCAGCACAAAACAAGTGGCCGTTCTTATAGATAATTATTTTACCAATAGCAGTAATACACCGGTTGCTTTTGACCTTACAGAAGCTACCTTTTCTAACTGTGTCATTTATGGGTCCAATCAGGTAGAAATGCTCCTGAATAGAAACAGTACTAGATTATTCAATTACCAGTTCAATAACTGCCTGATTAAATTCCAGAATGATAGGCTTGCAAATGATCCGCTGTATG
>DASVUQ010000394.1:0-3806 GCA_036386975.1 Flavobacterium sp.
TGTAAAATGTCTTCGCATGGCTAATCTTGTTTTTAAAATAAAAATAGTAAAAATAGATGTGTCCACACGGTAGGATGGAAGCGGCATCCTGCGCTTTTTTGCGCAGATAGAGCGGAAAGCGGGACAAAAGCAGTGGCAACAGTAAATTTTGTGCTCCTGATAATTCATTGGATTAATTTTTAAATTATAAATAGGATTCATTATTTTAATTTAGCTATATAATCTAATCATAATAAAAATAATTTAGATTGGAAAAGAGCTTCTTTACAAAGATTGATTACTTTTATACGAAACACAATGGTACATGTTTAAGACCAGGAAGGAACTCGTTTTTGTCATACTCGCCGGAATTTTTATAACCAATGCTGTCGTTGCCGAACTTATTGGAGGAAAGCTCATCAAAATGGGCCCTTTTGTAATGAGTATGGGTATTGTTCCCTGGCCCATTGTATTTTTAACTACCGATCTCATCAATGAATATTTTGGAGAAAAAGGCGTTAAAAAACTGTCCCTGATTACTGCCGGGCTTATTGCATACTCCTTTATTATTTTACTCATAGCCATAAGTATTCCTGCAGCCAAAGGTATCAGCCCTGTAAATGATGATGAGTTTTCAGCTGTTTTTGGACAAAGTATGTGGATCATTGTAGGGAGCATTATTGCTTTTCTGGTTTCACAATTAATAGATGTTGCCGTTTTCTGGTTCTTCAGGAACCGGACCGGAGGCAACAAAATCTGGCTTAGAACAACAGGGTCAACAGTTGTTTCTCAATTATTCGATTCTTTTATTGTATTGGGGATTGCATTCTGGCTGCCTCAAAAAATTGATTTTGAAACTTTTATTTCATCTGCTTTAACAGGCTATACCTTTAAGCTTGTACTGGCCATAATTTTAACACCGCTTATTTATTTAGGGCATTACTGGATTAAAAAATACATTTCAGAACCGGAAACGGAGTAATTATGGAAACAAAAATAAGATGCAAATGGTGTGTCGGAGATGCACTTTACGAAAAATACCATGACGAGGAATGGGGAGTGCCGGTGTATGATGACCAGAAATTATTTGAATTTTTAATTTTAGAAACCTTTCAGGCGGGTTTAAGCTGGATTACCATTCTGCGGAAAAGAGACAATTTCAAAGTAGCTTTTGATCATTTTGATTATAGGAAAGTGGCCCTATATAATGAAGATAAAATACAGGAACTACTCCAGGATCCCGGTATTATACGAAACCAACTAAAAATCAGGTCAGCTGTTACAAATGCACAATGCTTTATTAAAATACAGGAAGAATACGGCAGTTTTTCCAAATATATCTGGAAGTTTACGAATGGGAAACCCATTGAGAACCATAGAAAGACAATGGCAGAAGTGCCCGCTACTACTCCCCTATCCGATGCTATTAGTAAAGATTTAAAAAAGAAAGGATTTAAATTTGTAGGATCAACTATTGTTTATGCACACATGCAAGCTACCGGAATGGTAAACGATCATGTAGAAGAATGCTGGAAAATGAATCTATAGAGCGTATTTATCAACTCTGTTTCAATACCTTCATAAAATCCTCCCTGTCAATTTCCCGACAGCCCAGCGTTGCTAAATGGGCATTGTATATCTGGCAATCCAGCAGCCGGTAATTGTTTTCTTTTAGTTTTTTTACCAAAGCAATAAAAGCCATTTTTGAAGCATTAGATACCTTAGAGAACATGCTTTCGCCACAAAAAATATGGCCCAGGTCAATACCATAAAGCCCACCGACTAATTCATTATCCTGCCAAACCTCAACCGATTGTGCTATGCCTGAATCATGAAGCTGGCAATAGGCTTCGATCATATCATTGGTAATCCATGTGCCGTCCTGCCCGCTTCTCTCTATTTTTTGGCAATTCGAAATGACACTACGAAAATTTTGATTGAAGGTAACAGTAAAAATATTTCGGTTAATGATATTGCGCATACTTTTGGACACTATCAATTCATCTAAGAATAGAACCATTCTTGGATTTGGTGCCCACCAGATAATAGGTTCATCATCATTAAACCACGGAAAGATCCCGCTTTTGTATGCCAGCAACAACCGCTCCGGGGACAAATCGCCGCCAATAGCCAGAAGTCCGTCTTTATCAGCCAGGGAAACATCGGGAAAATATAAGTCTGTACCTAGGTAATACATACAACAACAATAGCAAAAAAAAAGTTTAGCAAGGAACAACTACAGGCTGGACCAATACTAAACTCTTATTATATTTTATTTGTAATTAAAAAGGTAAATCGTCGTGATCTTCTTCTTTAAAATCCGGTGCCGGTTCAAAAGCAGGGGTTGCAGGCATTGGAGGTGTTTGTCCCGGTGCAGCTTCTGTAGCCAGCCTTTCGATCTTCCAGCCCTGGATATCATTAAAGTACTTTGTTTCCCCCTGAGGGTTAACCCATTCCCTGCCTCTTAAGTTAATGGACACTTTTACTGCTTCACCCACTCTGAAATTATTCAAAAGGTCACATTTATCCTGAACAAAATTCATACTGATATATTGTGGATATTGCTCCTCGGTGGTAACAACTAATTCTCTTTTTCGGAATGATGCACTCACTTGCTGCTCTGCACCAATCACTTTAATTTTTCCTGTAACTTCCATCTTAGTAATTGTTTATGTTATTTTTTAGTCTTTATTCTTTCGGCCAAAAGTACTTTCCAGGCAGATAAAACATTACCTGTTCTCAAATATTCTCTTGCCATTGCATGTACCTGATGTTCATCATCTGAACTTAATACTGCCTTTACATTAAAATTCTCCTGCACAAAGATATTAATTTCTTCTTTAGTGGGCAAAGCTTCAATATTGCCTAACATACCCAGGTCATTCCCTGAAAAGACGGCACTTTTCTTAATGAATTCCGGAATGGCATCAACCCCTATTCCTAAAGTGGTCAAAGGTTTAGGAACTTCAAACAGCCCCTGATTGGCCCTGGAATACCAGTTGCCGCCCATCCTCGAAACCAGGTCAATTTTATATTGGTCTATAGTTCCGTTCCCGTCAAGGACAGCTTCATCAATATGGATTTTCAATACTTCACAAATAATTAGGTTTCCTGCTCCGCCTTCAGTCCCTAAACTAATAATATCATTTACCTTACATTCAAACTGAACCGGGGATTCTTTAACACGATGGGGTTGTACCAGGTCTGACGGTATGGGCGTTAGCCCGGACTTTAAAAACTCATTTACCCCATCGGGATACTCTGTACTGGAAAGTGACATTTGTTGTACTATATCATAATTAACTACATTAATGACCACTTCTCTTGTAGTCGCTGCATTAATCAGGGTATGCTTTACTGTATTGTCACGGACACGCCTTGCCGGTGAAAAAATCAACACAGGGGGGTTGGAACTAAAAACATTAAAGAAACTGAATGGGGATAAATTAGGGATTCCTTTTTTATCTACAGTACTCGCAAAGGCTATAGGCCTGGGCCCAACAGCACCTTGTAGATATCCCTGGAGTTGTGCCGGCGAAACGTCTTTTGGCTCAATGCTTAACATGGATTTCGATTTTAAACAAAAGTAAGAAATTGTATTAACAATAGGAATTATAGTTGGCAATTAAAATAAACTTTACAACTTTTAGTTATATTTATAGTTAAATCTCATCTATGCAATTTTACGATAACAGAAATGTTACCCGTTGGGTTATTATTGTGGCTTCCTTTATTATAATCTCCCTGATCTTATGGAATACATATATTTTTTTCCAGATATTTAAAAATGAAGAACGCTTAAAAATGGAAGTCTGGGCAGAGGCTCA
>DASVUQ010000395.1:0-4733 GCA_036386975.1 Flavobacterium sp.
TCTAATAACTGAATCTAAAAGTACTTTTGAAATAGAAGATAAAGAATCATTTAAAATACTTTTGTTTCCTTTTTCAATCTCACATAAGATAAAGGAGCAAAGTATTTAATTTCAGCAATTTCAGTTGCTTTTACGTTTTTACTAATATATTTATTTGTTAAGCAAGATGTTAAAATTAAGATTATTCCAATTCCAATAAGTAATGTTAATTTTTTCATTTTAGATTTTTTCATTTCTTTTATTTTCTATTTGAGTAATATCTGCAACACCTAAATTTACGCAACTGCAACATATCCTACAATAAATCTTCATAAATATTTAAGGCAAATGTCTCGTTAATTTTTTCTATAAGTATTGGTTTCAGACTCCAATCTTAAGTTTAAGAAATATCTAACTAAAGGATGATGTTCTTTTTCATTTAGTTTTAATAAGCGTCTTTTTCCAAGTCTTTTGTCTAAAATAGCTAACATATTTATTATTGGACTTTTATGATTTATTGCCTCATCTATATTTAAATCAAGATATGCATAACAACAATGTGATAAATCAAATTTTGAGAACTCTCCTTTTTCCGATAACTTATCCGAATTCCTTTCATTAAACTCCGTTTCTTTAGAAACGGCACAATTAGTAGGTGTTGCGAAATGATAATCACTTCCATTTAAGTAAAATGATTCAGGTGTTGAAAAATTCACAACTTCTTTTCCATCTACAGTAATCCAACCTCTACTGAATAAATCCGAGATATCATAATCCGTTCCGTAAGATGTTATATAAAGTTGAATTTTTTTGTTTAACTTTTTAGAAAACTTATTTTCAACATTCTTTTTTATTTTACTCCAAACCATTTTATTACGTCTTCGATTTTGTCTAAATGTGTGTTAACTCTCAAATATACAAAGTTTATTATACTAACATTAATCATTTATAAATGATGACCGTATTTACAAACTCCTCTAAACATTAAACTTTAAACTTTCAAAAATTCTCAATACCTATAATGAAACCGAATCTTAGTAACCCTAAAAATAGTATCACTGTATTGTTCAATAAATTCAAATTTATTACGTCCCGGTTGTTTAAAATCAATAATGACTTTTGCAGAAATTTCATAGTACATTTTATTGCCTTCCAGCATAAACCGGTCGCCATTATTCCGGTAAGCAGAACGGATCAGGGTAAATTCCGATAAATTCCAGGTCGTAAAACGGGCATCAAGGGTATCAGTCGTAGAAAACAATCCTTCGGTAATCTCCGTTTTACAATTGTAATATTTTTCGATGTTCTCGAAAAAGTGTACTATTTTCGATAGCGTTTCTGATGTTGCCATAAAGTAAAAAATAAGCATCTTTTTTTAAAAGTAAAGTGCCCCCTATCGAAACAGTTTAAATTATAAAATAAAGTAGTATTAAATCTTAATACCCGGGGGCAGCAAATCTTTATACTTACTGTTCTTTCTAAAAAAAGCAGCGATTTTAGGTAAAATAGGAACCACTTTTAACTTCCTTTCATAAGCAATTTCCATAATATTTTTAAGGAAATCAGCAATAAACACCTCATTGTCAAAATGGTCAGGAACATTAATTTTTGTCAAAAATATTTTTTTCTCCTGAAATGAATATTCAACCGAAACTAATTTACCATTAAATAAAGTTTCAAATTGCCGGGAAAAAGTGTTATCCTTAATTTCCATAATTTTTTGTGCTTCCATGATTTTATATTTATGACATTGGTACTTCCACTACTAATAGTTTTGCTTTTTCTGTGATCCGGATTTCAAAATCTTCCACATCCGTTATCCCCGCAGCATCTCTTTCCTTCAGGACCTGATCGTTTACAGTAATTTCGCCTTCTATCACAAAAAGGTAAACCCCATTTTTGGGGATCTTTACGCTATAGTTGACCACAGTAGCAGTTTCAAAAATACCGAGATGGAAAAAAGCCTGTTGGTAAATCCATAACGCATTGCCATCGTTTTTATCTTCCGGAGACACTACAGTTACAAAACGATTAACCTGGTTTTGGATATCAAATGATTTCTGGTCGTAGCGGGGAGTAACATTTTGCTTTTCCGGAAATACCCAAAGTTGCAGTATTTTAGCTTGTTCCGTTTGGCTTGGGTTCATTTCCGAATGCGATATTCCTGTTCCGGCACTCATTACCTGTACTTCACCAAAACGAACTACAGCTTCATTGCCCATGCTGTCGCGGTGCCTTAGTCCGCCCTCAAGTGGGATAGTAATAATTTCCATGTTGTCATGAGGGTGGGTGCCAAAGCCCATACCTGCTGCAACAGTATCGTCATTAAGTACACGTAGCTTTCCAAACTGTATTTTATCCGGATCAAAATAATTGCCAAAAGAAAAAGAATAGTTCGCTTTTAGCCATCCAAAATCTGCTTTTCCGCGTTCATTGGACCTGAATAGTTGTAAAGTCATAAAATATTGATAATTTAAAGAAGAGGTTATTGCTTTTCCAATACAAAAAATTAAATTTATACAAATTTCGGCATATTCCTGTAACTTCTTGTTACAAATGCGTTAAAACATTTGTTATGAATAAAATACCCGTATATTTTATGCCCGGTATGGCAGCAAGCCCTAAGATTTTCGAAAGGATTCTGCTGCCGGAAGACCGGTTCGAAACGGTGCTTTTAGAATGGGATATCCCTTTTGACAATGAAACTTTACAGGATTATGCCAAACGTATGGCACAAAGAATAAAACACGATAACCCGGTTTTGATAGGCGTGTCATTTGGTGGCATCCTGGTCCAGGAAATGATGCAGTTCATAAATACCAGGAAAGTCATCATTATCTCAAGTGTAAAAAGTAATTCAGAATTTCCCAGAAGGATGAAACTGGCCAAAACCACAAAGGCATACAAATTACTACCAATGCACCTGGTCTCGAATATTGAAACAGTAGCCCGGTTTTCTTTTGGGGATAAAATAAACCAGCGCTTAAAGTTATATGAAAAATTTCTTTCTGTTCGCGATAAACGCTATTTGGATTGGGCAATAGAACAGGTTATTTTATGGGACAGGACGGTAGAAGACGAAAAAGTGATTCACATTCATGGTGATGCCGATGAGGTTTTCCCCATAAAATATATAAAAAAATCCACCGTTATAAAGGGAGGTACACATATTATGATTTTGAATAAATACAAGTGGCTGAATGAAAACCTGCCCAGGATTATTTTAGAACAAGCAAATTAGTTTTTTAATTATATAAGATTATGAAAATAGTAAAGAATATAGTAGCAATCATTGGAGTTGTTTTAGTTAGCATCCTTTTCGTCAACGGGACTTCATCAGATACAAAAAATAAGATCATAAACAACGGTTCTAAACAATACATTCCTACAGAGACAGATTTTGCAGGAGAAAAAGCCCCACTTAAAATTGCGGATGTCAGGGAACGTTTCGAAAGGGAAGTACTTATTAATGCCAATTTAGATGCGTCTACCTTAATTATATTAAAAAGGGCCAATCGTGCTTTTCCTGTTATTGAACCTATCCTGGCAAGAAATGGTGTGCCTGATGATTTTAAATATCTTGCTGTTATAGAAAGTGCTTTAGTCAATGCGGTTTCACCAGCCGGGGCAAGAGGGGTTTGGCAGTTTATGCCGGAGACCGCTAAAGAAAAAGGTTTGGAAGTCAATGATATAGTTGATGAGCGTTACCATCTCGAAAAATCAACCGAAGCAGCATGTAAATATTTGCTTTCTGCAAAAGCGAAATTTGGCTCCTGGACTTTGGCGGCAGCTTCCTATAATGGAGGAACAACAGGAGTGAACAGACAGATAGAAATGCAGAAAGTGACCGATTATTATGACCTGTTACTTACAGAAGAAACCTCCCGTTACGTGTTCAGGATCCTGGCCTTAAAGGAAATAATGAAAAATCCGGCACTGTATGGTTTTACCCTAAAACCCGAAGAACTCTATGTAAACATCCCGACAAAAAAAATCGAAATAGACTCTTCCATCAATGACCTGGCTGATTTTGCCTTATCACAGGGAATCAATTATAAAATACTTAAAATTCACAATCCGTGGCTAAGGGATAAAAAACTATTAAACCCAAACAATAAAAAATACAGTATAGAAATTCCACTTTCCGGATATTAATTTTGCAGCCAATTAAAAAAAGTTTAAATCACTTCATTATAAACCGCTAACATAAGTAGTATCTTTTTTCAATATATAATAATCAATATCTTTTTTAAAATTCATATAATGATTAGTTATTGTGGCATTTGGGTCAGTGCGTAAATTAATTTTTTTACTTGCAATACGCCTCATATAGACAAGCTGTTTGTTTTCATCTATCAGAAAGCAAATAGGAAGTCCAAGTGTGTGCTTTATAGTAGCGATAATCCTAAAGTCATCGTTGTAGTTCTCATTTGCATAACAAACTCTTACATCCTTAGTAAATTCTGCTGCAATTTTTTTAATATCATTTTTCTTATTCCAAAATAGCACAATGATATCTATTTTGTCTTTATAGTCTTTTGCTATCTTATTCAGTGCAGGGGTCTCTCCTTTATTAATAAGGCACCATGTGGCATACGTGACCACTAACAGGGGCTTTTTCTGATGGTATAAATTTACTTTTTTAGTACGGTATCCTTTAACTGTAAAATCATCAAACGTAGTGCCCACCAGTTTTTTTTGTACTAGTGAATCAAAAAGTTACTGGGACTTAAAAAAATATTTGGATCTGTAAG
>DASVUQ010000396.1:0-2955 GCA_036386975.1 Flavobacterium sp.
AATGCTATTATTATAATGTTTATTTTCATTTTATTCCAATATTAATAATGTTTGGTAAATTCCTCTCTTGGTTTACGAGCGAGACGCTCGTGAACCAAGAGAGGCTTCACTTCTTCTACGCCCTCCAAAGAGGCCTCTTAAACCACGAAATATCGAACGTACACCATTACTAAAATGATTAACGGCATTTTTAAATTCATTGCCAATTTGTCGCCAGCTAATGTTGCAGTGGGATTTATATAAATCATATTAAAATAAAAATTATTCAGTCTTTAATCCCGTTTTATTTTTTTCTACAAATTCAAAAAAATTATTTGAAAAAGAGACACTTGGTTCTTTTGTAAATGTGGTGTCAACTTCAACATACAACCAGATTGTATCTGTCTTTATTACATTGTACCAGCCATACAGAGTGTGATTTACTCTTGGAGGGAAATTTCTATCATCTTTTTTTAATATTATGGGGCCATTAAAGGCTAAATTATCCAGCCTCAAATCATCAACCTGATAATCAAATGAGCCATAAGCCACAGATAGTGCTTTTTCAGAATTAGATTGACATGAAGTTAAAAAAAGTATTAATATCAAAGAGCTAAAATTATTTTGAAATCTTCCCATATCCATAAAAATATATTTTGTATTCGAGATTGTGTAAATTAAATAAGAATCTATCTGCAATTATTCTACCACCAACAGTAGCAAAATTCCTAAATCCTCTTGATGCATTTTCTTTTATTCGACCTAAAACATTGGGAACAAAATTAAAGGTTTTGGCCGGAACAAACTCTTTTTAACTCCTATTTTCTGGTTACTTGAAAAAATCGTAATTATTAATTGATGAACTACTTAGAAAAAATCCCCCGCACTCTTAACCCATCGCCAAACTGGCGTAAGCTTATGTGTTTTATTAGCAACCTATAATTACCAAAAGTATAACTAATAGAACTTATACCAATAAGTCAATTATTTGGCAAATGTGGTTTTTAATCACCGTATTCCACATCTACTACTAAACTATCCTTTTTATTAAAAACTATCTTAAAATCATCAGATGCCCCTATTCCTGAATCGTAATAATTTACAAATAAGCTATCATTCCAAAATGCAGTTTCAGTTTCTCTTGGCTTATTTTTCATAATACCACATACAGTTTGATGATGCATTCCTTTTTTTATTTTTAATAGAGAGTTATAATTTTCATCTCCTTTAGAATTACAACTTGTTAACAAAATTAAACAAATGATTATTTTACTTTTTTTCATAATTTAAGGTTTATAATTGCTAAATAAACTTCTATGAACCTCCTAAAATCATAGGCCCAACTATTTGATCCCCACTTACCTGAATGTCTCAATTGATAATAATATGCGCCAATTTTATTTGAGTAGTAGTCTTGGGGGTCATATGCACTACCTCTTGTTGATTCCCTAAGATTTTGAATATGCTCAATCATACTACCAGCATTTTCACCATAACCATAACCTACAACTACAACGTGTCTCATATCCATGACTTTACCATCAGGGGCTTTTATGTATCGCCATTCTCTTTTAGGGCCTAATGGCTGTCCATCTTTCCAACCTGCTTCAGTTGCTATCTCACTCCAAGACATATCCGCATACTTTGCTTCCCATTCTTGTAAAGAGTGTTTTGCTTTATCAGCATGTTTTTTTAATGGATCTTCCTGAGTTATATTATTCATCTGATTCAAACCAGAATATCCCCCACTACTCTGAAACCCTTCATTCTGCCAGCCACTTGATAACTGATGGTTCGATATCGCCGGTGTGGTATTATACTAATCTTTCAAAATGTTATTTTTATCCTCAATTTTATTTCTTGATATAAATTTTTTAATAAAACTATACTTCAGAGGCTTCGAAAAAGTGTCTTTTTGAATGTTATGAACATAATAAATCAGTTTTTCTTTAGCTATTTTCTTTGGTTCCATAGAATAAGTAGTATCTACAGAAAAAAATATAAATTTATCATTGTATCTAAAATCAACAGCTCCACTGTCAATTACTGCTTCATTCTCTCTTAAAACCATATTTAAACTGCCTCCTTCTTCAATAAATTGATATTTTTCAGGTAAATTCTCTATTGAATCACTAGCTTGAAAATTACAGCTACACAAAGTTATTATTGGCAATAATATGCTTTTATTAAATCTAATTTGTACTTGTTTCATAATTAATTGATGTTTGTAATTAAAAAGTGCCTCCAACTCTATTATTATGCATATATGATTGGGTAGGAGGTGGGGTATAACGTATTGTATTTACTCCGATAAAATTAATTTTATATGGAACTCCATTACCCGCATATGCTCTTCCAATTGCATTTGCTATATTTCTGAATGTAGAACTAAAAAAACTACCATGCTGCTCAAAATTATATGTATCTGGTCTAATTCCTACTTGATTATTCCCTAAATATTTAACTCTAATTCCACCATAAACCCTTCCGTCTTTCGAAGTTGTTAATGTTTGAATTGGATATATTTTACCCTCTACCATTTTACTAGTATCTAAAAAATTTAAGTCAACTTTTGAAGCATCAACAGTCAGAGCCTGCCCATTACCTTCTCTATACCATTTATTAGCTTCTTCTAAAGTTATTTTACCATCAGCATCAGGCCTTTTTCCTCCTGGTGGGTCAATCTGCTGCATCGCAAACTCACTTTGATTCGATCCGGAAAATGCCTCACTACTTCCAAACCCTTCATTTTGCCAGCCACTTGATAACTGATGGTTCGATATGGCCGGTGTTGGTGGTAGTGGTACATAAGCAGGCCTTTCATCTCTTTTACGTTCTCCAAACAACCTTCTGAAGCCCCTGCCAATAGAACGTATACCGTTACTAATAGGGCTAAAGAAATCCTTTAACCCATTGCCAATTTGTCGCCAGCTAATGTTTCTCTTCGCCCAGTCTTTTATGCCCAGCTTGTCCCAG